>NZ_JBLVPV010000008.1:0-182743 GCF_048286775.1 Flavobacterium glycogeni | reverse complement strand
TCAAAGCCCATGGCTTCCAAAATATCGTATAGAGTTATCCAATAAATCCCTGTTGCCTCCATTGCGACATGAGTTATACCATGTTCTTGCATATAGAAACCAAGCTCTTTGTAAGTTCTTGTAAAAGTTCTAAAACTCCTTACATCTTCTCCTTCGATGGCAACAAATACTTTTTCACTTCCAATATCAATGCCAGCACAATTCTTGATAATTTTTTCTAAACTACTCATCACTTATAGTTTTAAAGAAATAGAAATAGGCTCAAAGTATATTATGTGAAAAGATATTACTACCATGGGGGAAATTCATTATTATTGAACTCACCAATATTGCTTACTATAATACTTTGAAACAAAACTCGAAGTCAGGTAATTAACACTAATTGTTTTACTGCTACACTGCCTAATTCTAATTCAGATTATATACAAAGTTAACGTCATTTTATATTGCTTTTTTTAGAATAAAAATTATGCCTCGAAGTGACGGTCTGGCTTAACTTAATGACATTGCGCGCTAGCCGGGGTTAGTGTTTTCTTTTAGGAGCACTCCTGGTATGAGGTCTAACATAAGTTCCATCTTTTCTTGTATATCCTTTTACGTGGACTGTTCCACCAGAAGAACTTCTTGTTGAAGGATTATTGTAATTTGTACTTGATGAATTAGACTTGCTAGAATAATTAGAATTTGTTGGACTACTATATATAGGATTTATTGCCCAACCTTTATATGTTTTCCATTTGACTTTTCTGTGTCTTTTTGTACCGGAAGCTATAAATGCACTATTACCTTTTGGAATTACAATAATCGATTCGCTACCACCATTAGTATTTTCATAAATTGGTGTGTCTTCCTCAATATTCACAAAATAATAATTTGTAACACATGAAGTAAATAGGACATACACCAAAAGGAGTAATAGTTTTTTCATAATAGTTATTTTAAATAATTTATATTTCTTGTTTATATTATTCTTTTTTTGGGTATTATGGACAACATCTTGAAGTTTTGCGGGATTACATAAATTTAGCAGAAAAGAGTACAAGCACACAATTCTTTTATAAAGTTCAGAGAATTTTCAAGTACAAACCAAACCTAGTAATCAAACAAAATAACTGTTGCCAGCTACCTACTTAATTATTTTTCAGATTCTATATTTTGTTTATTATCAATAACAAACCAAGAAGCAACGAAAGCTGTAAATGTACCAAATAGCCCAACACCTGCAGTCATTAAAATAGTTGCAATTATCCTACCTTCGGTTGTAACTGGAAATTTATCTCCGTAACCGACAGTTGTAATTGTAACATAAGCCCACCAAATTGCATCCTCAGCAGTTTTAATATTACTATTTGGGTCGTTTTCAACTTGTAAAATTCCGATTGCTGAAAAGATTACCAATAATATTGCAATAACGGAAACGGAAGTAAATGCACCTTGAGCTTTATTTACAAAAATATGATCAACAACATTTTTTGTTGTTTTGAATGCTCTTATAATTCGTAATAATCGAATAAGTCGTAACAAACGTCCTAGACGTAGAGCTTCAATCATTGGAATACACGAAATTAAATCAATCCACCCCCAACGCATGAACTTTAATTTGTTTTCTGCTTTGCTAAAACGAATACAAAATTCAACAAAGAAAAATATGCAAATCGAATAGTCAATATAATTTAATAAGAGAGAAGTTTCTGTAGGGAGAATATATACAGAATCGACAATTAATGCACCTAAAACATAAATTGATAAAATCAACGCAATCAAATTTAATAATCCAAGTTTCTCTAAGCTTTTGGGTTTTTCGTTTGTCATTTTATCGATTGTGGTAATTGGTTACTTGTATATATTCTCTACAAAGTAGCGTAAATACACCCATATTTGGGTGGATTTGTGCTATAATTTGTTTTTTACGCTCAGCAAACTTAATGACTTTACTTACAGAAAACTAATTTAGAATAAAAAGAATCTCGATTGCGCTCGATTTGACATTGAATCGAATTATTTCCATAAAAAAACGATTAATAATCACTTTCCAGTCGGTTTGTGTTTTAGAATAAATCTTTAAATACTATGCGAATAAAGATTTCAATTCCTTCTAAATCGTAACTTGCACGCTCCCTTTTTCTTTAGGTTAAATAATACTCATTATTGCTGTTTGGCACTATTGGTTTTTAGAAATTGTTCAAAAAAAATTCTTAAAATAATGGTTTCTTATGGTGCTTTCTTGGTTGTTTTTAGTATTTTGGCAGTAGAATCATTTATAATTACTGATTAGTATGAAATATAGAGTCGCAACTCCGTCATTAAATCTAAGAGATTTTCCGGCAACGCATGATAATTCCAAAATTTTAATACAAATACCTTTTAGACATACCGTTAAATTAATTGAGAAAACAGCATCAGATTGGTGGAAAGTAAAACTTTTAAACACTGAAAAAGAGGGTTTTGTGTTTTCAAAAGACATCGAGCTCGTTGATGAAACCAATGAAAAAATAACTGATATTGAAGTGCCTAATTTTGAACCGGGTGCGAAAGCAAGTCTGGACAGTAAAGAGGAAACGTACAAGCCTATTGGCGATCCTTCAATTCCTTTTAGGGATTTAACGAGTCTGGAGTCTAAACTGACGTCAATTCGCAACATAATCAATGCGCTGGATGTTTCAAAAAGTTTCCGGTATCAGAAAGATGCATCGGATACCTATTGCAATATTTATTCTTTTGATTATTGTTTTTTTGCCAAGGTCTATATTCCCAGACTGAGATGGACTGATAGGGCAATCGAGCAACTGGAGAAAGGGAACGAAGTAGCATTGGTTTTTGATGATACGGTAAAGCCTTTTTATTCAAACTATATCTATGATTGGTTTTTACAATCGGGGAATGAGTTTGGATGGGAAAGAATCGGTGATGTTGATGAACTTCAAAAGAAAGTAAATGCCAATGGTGGAGTAGGTATCATCTGTGCCAAAAGATTTGTCTTGAATAAATCAGGGCATATTGTTGTGGTGGTTCCGGAAACGGACACTGATAAAGCCTATAGGAAAGACGGCAAAGTAATTTACCCCTTGCAGTCCCAAGCAGGGGCTGATAATTATAATTATTTTTCAGAAATCAGAGAAGATTGGTGGAACAATAAAGATCCGGAAAAAGGATATTCCTCCGCAATCTTTTATTACCATGATTAGATAATGTCTTGTGAACAATTACACTTCTTGTAGGCTTGTGTCTGCAAGAAGTGTAATTATATACTGGTTCTTTTTAAAAGGCACTATTGCATGTGTAATGCGTGCTTATTTTTTAATTAGTAAAGAACTACAAAAGCCATTTTCATAATAAGTAGCATGTAAACTGCTGTATATTTGATCGTAGATGAGTAAAGGATCATTCGATTCTATTGTAATAGACAATATGTTTTCTAAAAGAACGATAAGGTTCGATGGTACACAGGTTTCTTTGCCGTGTATAATAGATTCGTAGACAAAGTTATTCCATTCCAAATCGCAAATAGGATTTTCGATTTCGTTTAACAGGGCATGATCCATAATAAAAACAAGAAAATTCAAAACCTCCTGTAAGTGTTTTTCGTTGAAATAATCAAATATTCTAAACTCAATGCCATGATTTTTGTGCTTGTGGAAATTGATGTCAAGCCCAATTTTATCAATTTTTTCATAATCTGATATTTCAGAATAACGGTTCACCCACCACAGCGGATTCTCATGCATGGGGTGTTCGTCAAAATTCATCTGGACAATTTTCCCGGTTTTCATCACATTGGTGTCATAAGTGCCCACCCCAATGTATCTTGACATGGCACATCGTTGTGATGCTTTTGTTAAATTGACGCTGCTGTCATTATGCGATAAATAATCAGAAGAACCGAATTTCACCATAAATAATGGACTCAACCATTGGAATAAGCGAATGGCTCTCTGGTGTTTTTTTATAAAATCTAATTTGTCCTTAATTTCACCGTCCTTATTTAACTCAGTAGGAATGGTTAAATTGAAATGATAGGTCATGTTATTAAAAACAGAATAATTAGTGTCGTTTGAAATAAATATGGCAAAGGGATGGTTTTCAGAACATATTTTTATGGGACCGTATTCCGTAAAGATTTTCTCTTTATCAAAGGCACTTTGCAAATTGTTTATGAAACCTTGTTTTATTGTTGCCAGCTCAGTAATGACCGAGTCAATATCTGTTTTGTAAAATTTTTGTGTAACAAATTCAATAGTATCGCCGTCAAAAATGAATTCTTTTTGAAGCTCGTCTATAAAATAAGGATTGTTTTTTTGTAATATTTCAAAGATACTTTCCCCTGAATATTCAGGATTTGGTTCATTGTCTATGGGGTCAAAAGTTTTATGCTGATTGTTAATGTCCGTTTTTGTAAACGAATGGGAGTTCATCAGTACCGGCAAATAATAGTCTTTATCGGATAATATTTTTTGCAATGAATCCGTGTATATATTTTCTTTGTAATTCTTAAAATGATTCACACTATACTTTTCATGAAGCCCTTTAGTCAGCAAAAAATGTTTGTCCACCACACGATGATTTTCAAACTCTAAATAACATTCATTTTCGATTCCTACTCCCCAATACAAGTCATTTGACCTATACTGATTCCTATAATCTTTATGCTTATCCAATAATTCAATTTCAAAACTAACATCATTCATGCTATGATCCGTCATAAACTTTTTTCTCCTTCTTTTAATAAATTATGTTGATATGGGAAGCTACTTTATCAGGTAGTTTTTTTGAAGTATTTTCTAATCTGTTGATTTCTTTGTTAAGATTCAGACAGCTTCTTAAATACTTAGTTGTATTTCTTAATGGGGTTCGGGTTGTTTTTGTATTCGTACAAGACCTGAATACAGACAACTCAATTTTTTTGCAAAAGTAGGTATAATTTAAATCATATTCAAGCTATATTTTCAGATCTGGGATTTTATTTTTTTGTGACGGAATTTATCGCTTAGTTTTCCTGTAAATTACTCATAATTATATATTTAAAATTGATATATAAAACTGGTAGAATTGTTTTTAGTGTTCTAAAATACAAGTTTAGGACCCACTTTATAACTGGATTTATTTAGACACAAAAAAAACGACTAAAATTGGATTCTTAGTCGTTTTTTATTGGTCTCAAATTATAGTTTAAAAAGATACACTTTAGTACATTTCGCTTTAGCTTCTAAAAATTTTACCGCGAATTTGCGAATTATTTATTCAGCTTTGATGTGTTTAATTTGCGAATCTGCGGTTTAATTTTTTTGTTCCCATTTTAACCTTGCAGACTTTTAGTCTTAAAACCAAATCTATGGACATTAAGTCCATAGATTTGGTTTAATTGTTTAGAGGAACTTTTATCCTAAAAAAACTTTCAATTCCTCGTAGGTTTTAATTTTTACGCTTACTTTTTCCTTTCCTAAAACACTTTCAATTTGTGCAGGAATTGGTAGTTTTACGTTTAATGTTCGTTCAACCGTATCCAAAAATTTAATCGGATGGGCGGTTTCTAAGAAAATACCAATCGCATTCGGGTGATTTTGTAATTCTTTTTTCAAACCCAAATAACCAACTGCTCCGTGAGGTTCTGCAATGTAACCGTCTGTATTGTAGATGGTTTTCATGGCGGAAATAGTTTCTGCATCAGAAAAAGTAAACGAAGAAAAATCTTTTTTGAACTGTTCCAAATCATTGTGGTACATTTCCTGAATTCGGATAAAATTACTTGGATTTCCCACATCCATTGCATTCGAAATCGTCGCTATAGAAGGTTTTGGATCGTAAATTCCATTTTCTAAAAATCTCGGCACGGTATCATTCACATTCGTAGCCGCTACAAAATGTTCAACAGGTAATCCCATTTTTTTGGCAATGATTCCTGCGCAAATATTTCCAAAATTCCCGCTTGGGCAAGAGAACACTAACGGTTTGTTCTGTTTCTTCAATGCTTTATACGCAAAGAAGAAATAAAACATTTGTGGCAACCAGCGCGCAATATTAATCGAATTCGCCGAAGTCAGGTTTTTATGTTTCAAGCTATCATCCAAAAATGCTTTCTTCACCATATCCTGACAATCATCAAAAACACCGTCTATTTCAAGCGCTTTAATATTCTGACCTAAAGTCGTCAATTGTCGTTCCTGAATATCGCTCACTTTTCCGGACGGATAAAGAATAATCACTTCAACGCCTTTTACGCCAAGAAAACCGCTGGCTACAGCACCACCAGTATCACCGGAAGTAGCTACAAGAACCGTGTTTTTACTGTCTTTGTTGTCTTTATTGAAATAGCCCAAACAACGCGACATGAATCGCGCGCCTACATCTTTGAAAGCCATAGTCGGGCCATGAAATAATTCAAGGGAATAAATGCCTTTTTCCACTTCAACCATAGGGAAATCAAAACATAAGGTTTCGGCAATGATTTTTTTTAAAGTGTCTGCGGGGATTTCGTCACCCACAAATTGTTTAATCGCTTCAAAAGCGATTTCTTCATGGCTTAAATTTTCGATAGTATCAAAAAAAGCAGGGGTTAACGGGGTAATGGTCTCCGGAAAATACAATCCTTTATCAGTGGCTAATCCTTGTATTACGGCTTCTTGGAAAGAAACTTTGGGTGCGTTATGGTTTAAACTATAATATTTCATTATGTGTACTAATTTTAGAATCCCCACCCCAACCCTCCCCAAAGGGAAGGGAGACGAAACTGGACTCAGAATATGTTATTTTATTTTTAAAATCATTATTTTTTTATTCTTTTATTCCCCTTCGGGGGTTAGGGGGCTATTATTTTTATCCCTTCATCATTTACTTTAGAAACATGAATTTCATAAGGTAAATTCATTTCTTCATAAACCGCACTCATGGCTTTGGCTATTTTATTAGCGGTTGCTTCCCCTTTACTTAAAGCAAAAATAGAAGGTCCGGAACCCGAAATTCCAGAGCCTAAGGCTCCATTTTCTAAAGCCGTTTGCTTGATTAAATCAAATCCCGGAATCAAGACACTGCGCAACGGTTCTACGATTTCATCATGCAACGACCGACCGATTAAGTCATAATCTTTGGTGTACAATCCAGCGACCAATCCGCCCACATTTCCCCATTGCGTGATGGCACTTTTTAAGGAAACAGTTTGTTTCAATACCGAACGCGCATCCGAAGTTTTCAACTCAATTTGAGGATGAACCACAGTGGCGTACAATTCGGAAGGGCTTTCTATTTTGATAATATCCAACGGATTTGAACTTCTCACCAACGTAAAGCCACCCAAAAGGGCAGGAGCAACGTTATCGGCATGAGCGTTTCCACTGGCTAGTTTTTCGCCTTGCATGGCAAATAAAACCAATTCTTTTCTCGTAAATGGACGTCCCAATAATTCATTGATGCCAAAAACGGCTCCGGCTGAACTCGCGGCACTGCTTCCGATTCCGCTTCCGGCTTTGATGTGTTTGTAGATTTCGATTTCGAACCCGATAGCTATCGGGTCAAAATCCGTTTCAATAGCTTCCAACATCGCCAAAGCAGAGACTCCTGCCACATTTTTTTCGGTTTCCAAAGGCAAGTCGGCACCCACTATTTTAGTGATGCGAATCCCTTTTGTATCTGATTTTCGAATAATCATTTCGTCACCCGCAGTTTCTAAACACAGGCCAAGGACATCAAATCCACAGGAAAGATTAGCGATTGTAGCGGGGCAAAATATTTTTATTTCATTCATAATAGTAGTCTTAAAGTCTAAAGTCCTAAAGTGGTAAAGTCTTGGAATGAACATAAAATCAAGTGGCTAACTTTCAGACTTTACGACATTCGACTTTACGACTTATTTATATATTTCCAATTCTTATTACATCAGCAAATATTCCTGAAGCCGTAACTGCAGCTCCGGCACCGGCACCTTTTATCAATAAAGGTTGGTCTACATAACGATCCGTGAAAAACAATACGATATTATCTTTTCCTTCCAGATTGTAAAAAGGATGGTCTTTCGGGATAAAACGCAACCCAACATTTGCTTTTCCGTTTTCGAATTGCGCAACATATTTCAATCTGGAATCTTTGCTCAACGCTTCTTTATGAATAGTTTCAAAATGAGCGGCATGCTCTATTAAAGAGTTAAAAAAGGCTTCGTTATTTGTTGTATCCAGACATTCCGCAGGCATGAAAGACTCGTTTGTGATTTCGTCGATTTCCATTTTATAACCGCTTTCTCGTATCAGGATTAATATCTTTCTGGCTACGTCAATTCCGCTCAAATCAATCTTTGGGTCCGGTTCTGTAAATCCTTGTACACCAGCTTCTTTAACGACATCATGAAAAGCGTTATTTTCATTAAAATTATTAAAAATAAAGTTCAAACTTCCCGATAAAACCGCCTGAATTTTATTCACCTTATCGCCAGATGCAATCAGATTTTTTACGGTATCGATGATGGGTAAACCAGCTCCGACATTGGTTTCAAAAAGGAAGGGGGCATTGAATTTTCTGGACAATTTCTTTAGATTTTTATAATTGTCGTATTCTGATGCACAAGCAATTTTGTTGCAAGTCACTACAGCAATATTGCGTTTTAAATACTGTTCGTAGGTTTTAGATACACTTTCATTTGCAGTAATATCAACAAAAATACTGTTGCGTAAATTAAGCTCTTTTACATTATAAAGGAACTTTTCTTTGTCCGCTGCTTGGCCGTTTTCTAAAATTGATTGCCAATTTTTTAAGGAGATTCCGTCCTCGTCAAAATGCATTTTTCTGGAATTAGACAGCGCAATAACCCTTACATTTATTTTCAGATTGTCTTTCAGGAATTTATTTTGCTGGTAAATTTGTTCGATGAATTTCTCCCCCACATTCCCAACGCCCATTACAAATAGGTTTAACTGTTTGGTGTTTTCTTCGAAAAAGTTTTCATGCAGTGAATTCAGTGCTTTTTTCACATCTCTTTCGTTGATTACTGCCGAAATGTTTCTTTCGGAAGCACCTTGCGCAATCGCTCGGATGTTCACGTTATTTTTACCCAAAGTGCTAAACATTCGGCCGCTTAAACCTTGGTGATTTTTCATGTTTTCGCCAACCAAAGCAATGATGCACAGGTTTTTTTCAACAATACAAGGATCGATTTTGTTTTGTAAAATTTCCACTTCAAAAGCGCTGTTGATGGCATCTTCAGCAACATCAGCATCTGAGTTTAGAATTCCGATACAGATTGAATGTTCCGATGAGGCTTGAGTAATAAAAATCACATTGATATTTTCATGTGATAATACTTCAAAAAGCCTTTTGGATGAACCTGCAATACCAATCATTCCGGACCCTTCAAGCGTAATCAAAGTAATATTGTCGATATGGCTAATTCCTTTTACAGGATTAGTGTGATCCATTTCTTGATTTGAAATATAAGTTCCTTCGGCTTCCGGTTCGAACGTATTTTTGATAAGAATTGGAATGTTCTTTTTCAACACCGGTTGAATGGTTGGCGGGTATAAAACTTTGGCACCAAAATGAGACAACTCCATCGCTTCCTGATAGGAAATGAATGCAATAGGTTGTGCTTGTTTTACGATTTTTGGATTGGCAGTATACATTCCGTTGACATCAGTCCAGATTTCTAAGTCAGTTGTATTCAGTGCTCCGGCGAGAATGGCGGCAGTATAATCTGAACCACCACGACCTAAAGTGGTATTGATTCCGTCCAGCGATGCGGCAATAAATCCAGGCATTACAACGACTTGATTCTCATTCGAAGCAAAAAAATCAGCAATTAATTGATTAGAAATTTCAAAATTAACTACCGCTTTTCCAAAATGATTATTTGTTTTTATCAATTCGCGGCTGTCTTTATAAGCACTATTTTTTAGATTTTGTTTTAATGCTTCAGCGATAATATAAGAAGACAATAATTCACCAAAACTTAAAATGGTATCCGAGGTTCTAGGAGATAATTCCCCTAAAAGAAAACAACCGTCTAACAGCGTTTCAAGATGATTGATAATTCTTTTTATATGGCTTAACAGGCTGCTTTGTTCACTTACGGGGATAAGTTCTTTTAAGGCGTCTAAATGTTTTTTCTCTAAATCGGCAAGAATTTCTTTAAAACTTTCATCTCCAGAAGCGGCTTTTTGGGAAGCAAGTTGAAGCAAATCAGTGACTTTGCTAAAAGCAGAAACCACAACGATTAATTTTTCTTCTTTTGCTTTATTGATGACGATATCTAAAACCAGTTTTATATTTTGTGCATTGGCAACCGAAGTTCCACCAAATTTTAATACTTTCATTTTTGTTTGTTTTATTTTAAAAATGCAAATGTTTATTGTATATCCAAGTACTTTCTTTCTTTAGAAAAAAAATATAACAATTGGATTATATGTAAAATGTATACCCCTAAGGGGTAGTAGTTGTTGTAGTAAATGTAACAGAAGAAGCAACCCAAAGTTGAGTTGTTATCGAAGAGTGATATGTTGTTCTGTTGTTTGTCATTTGATTTCTCAAAAGTACAGTTTTTTATAAAAAGGGAAGCCTTTAATTGTATTTTTTGCGAATATTTTAATTTTTCAATTCCAATTAGAGGATTATTGAATATTGCTTAATTTTAGGAGCTTATGTTGAAACTATTCGTATTTATATTGAAAAACCTAAAGGGTTAGTATTTCATTTTATAACTTTATGCAAATAATTAGCTTCGCTATTTTGACTTGTTTTATGAAGCATTACTGAAATTTAGTGTCGTCACTCCTTAATAATTAAAGCTTTATAGGGTATCTTTTAGTTAATTTGATTTGTAAAGTTTTATGCATAAAATATAATGTCAGGTTGTTTTTTAGTTTGAATCTTAAATTATCATCAATAAATGTTGTTTATTAATATAGATTTATTGAATTTTACCCTTTAATTATAAAATAAAAATGGACAATACACACTATATAAGTACTCAGTTACTCAGTTTTGAAACGTTAGAAGAAATTATTTCGCATCATAAATCATTGGCTTTGTCTGAAGAAGCTAAAGTAAACATCCAAAAATGCAGGGATTATTTAGACCAAAAAATGGCTTCTCATTCGGAACCTATTTATGGAATAAATACTGGTTTTGGATCGCTTTGTAATGTCAAAATAGCAAATGATAATTTATCAAAACTTCAGGAAAATTTAGTAAAATCACATTCTTGTGGTACCGGTGAAGAAGTGCCAAGTGAGATTGTTAAACTGATGTTGTTGCTTAAAATTCAATCGTTGAGCTACGGTCATTCCGGAATTCAGTTGCAGACAGTGGAGCGATTGGTTGATTTTTACAATAATGATATTCTGCCGGTAATTTATACGCAAGGTTCACTTGGAGCTTCAGGAGATTTAGCTCCTTTAGCCCATTTATCTTTACCATTATTGGGTGAAGGCGATGTTTATTTTGAAGGTAAGAAAGTGCATTCAAGTGAAGTTTTAAAACATTTTAATTGGAAACCAATCGTATTGCAATCCAAAGAAGGATTGGCTTTATTAAATGGAACCCAATTCATGAGTGCGTATGGTGCGCATATTTTGATGAAAGTCAGCAAATTTTCGTATTTGGCAGATTTGATAGGAACTATTTCATTAGAAGGATTTGATGGTAGAATAGAACCTTTTAATGAATTAATACATTTTATTAGACCTCACAAAGGACAAATTGTAACAGCAAATCGTGTAAAAGGTTTTCTGGAAGGAAGCGAAATTATCGAACAAGCAAAAGCACATGTTCAAGATCCATATTCATTTAGATGTATACCACAAGTTCACGGTGCATCAAAAGATGCTTTTGATTATGTGAAAAAAGTTTTCAAAACAGAGATTAATTCGGTGACAGATAATCCTAATATATTCATCGAAAGTGACCAAATTATTTCTGGAGGTAATTTTCATGGACAACCACTGGCATTAGCATTGGATTTCATGGCAATCGCTTTGGCAGAATTAGGAAGTATATCAGAACGTAGAACGTATCAATTGATTTCAGGTTTGCGAAATCTTCCTGCATTTTTAGTAGATAATCCGGGGTTGAATTCCGGCTTGATGATTCCGCAATACACAGCGGCAAGTATTGCCAGTCAAAATAAACAATTGGCAACTCCTGCCAGTATAGACAGTATTGTTTCTAGTAACGGGCAAGAGGATCACGTAAGTATGGGGGCGAATGCAGCTACGAAGGCTTTACGGGTTTTGGATAATTTAGAACGAATTTTAGCTATCGAACTGATGAATGCTTCACAAGCTATTGAATACAGACGTCCATTACTATCCAGTGATTTTATAGAAATGTTTTTAAGTGCGTATCGTGAGGAAGTTCCTTTGATAAAAGAAGACAGAATTTTACACTATGATATTGAAAAAACGGTTTCTTTTTTAAATAGTTTTCAAATCGAAGATGATTTGTTAACATTAGCTTAACATTAACTTTAAATAATGAAGTAATTTTGCCGAACTAAAATTTTAATGAAATGAATATAAATAATTTTTTCCAATTTTTGGTTCCTAAAGATAAAAAGTTCTTTCCTCTTTTTGAAGAAGCATCAAGTAATTTAATTGAAATTGCTACAAATTTGCACGAAGCAGTAAATCTTCCTTTGAAGGAACGTGAAGCTCTTTTTCAAAAAATAGACGCATTAGAGCAAAAAGGTGAAGACATAACGCGTCAAACTAATCTTGAGTTGAGCAGAAATTTTATTACTCCATTCGATAGAGAAGACATACACTCATTAATAACTTCTATTGATAATGTTGCTGATAATCTTCATGGTGCTGCCAGTAGAATGAAGTTGTATCAAGTGGATAAAATTACAAAATCCATTAGAAAACTGACGGAAATTAATCTTGAAGCGTGTCAAAATATTGATGTTGCGGTAAGAGAATTGAGAAGTTTCAAGAAAATCAAGAATATTACGGACGCTTGTGTGAGAATCAACAAGTTAGAAAATAAATCAGACAATGTTTATGATAAAGCAGTTCTTGATTTGTTTGAAAATGAAACCGATGCAAAAAACATTATCAAGTACAAAGAAGTGTTGTCAGTTTTAGAAACTGCAGCGGATAAATGTAAAAGTGTAGCTAGTGTTTTAGAATCAATTTCTGTAAAACATTCTTAATTCAATCGGTTTTATTCTGAAATTATAATTATGGAATTTACTCTACTTATAGTTATTATAGTCTTGGCTTTAATTTTTGATTACATCAATGGTTTTCATGATGCTGCCAATGCTATAGCAACCGTTGTTGCCACAAAAGTACTAAGCCCTTTTCAGGCGGTAGTTTGGGCGGCTTTTTTTAACTTTTTAGCGTATTGGGTTTTTGGTTTTGGTGTAGCAGATACTGTTGCGAAAACGGCCAATACCATGGATATCAACTTAGTTGTAATCCTGGCAGGTGTATTAGCGGCTATCATTTGGAATTTATTTACTTGGTGGCAAGGAATTCCTTCGAGTTCATCACATACCTTAATTGGTGGTTTTGCCGGAGCAGCGATAGCTCATGCAGGTTTTGGTGTAGTTTCTTGGTACAAAGCAGGAAAAGATGGCGGTATGCCTTCAGGAGTTTTAATCATTGTTGCTTTTATTATACTGGCACCATTGTTAGGAGCTTTAATCTCTTACTTGATATCGATATGGCTTCTTAATGCCTCTAAAAAGAGCATTTATCCAAAGATTTTTACAAGTTCTTTAATGGTTTTGACAATTTGGTTTGTAGAAAGCCAAATGGTTTATTACGATCAAATTGAAAAACCTCGTTTCGATTCTCATTTTTGGAGTGTCGCTTTTGAAGCACATAATATCAAATGGTTTTTGGTAGCTTTTATAGTCTTGACAATAAGTACTTTCTGTTTAATATTTAGTAGTTTAAATTTACATCAGGCTACTGCATGGTTGAAAAAAATGCAATTGCTATCTTCTGCAGCCTTTAGTTTAGGACATGGTGGGAATGATTCCCAAAAAGTGATGGGTATTATTGCTGCTGCTGTTGCTGTTTATATTCACACTAGTGGAGTAGCACAAGAAACATTACCAGCTTGGTTAGATGTAGTGCTGCCAAATGATGAAGGTGCCTTTAAAATGCCAGGATGGATTCCTTTAGCTTGTTATTCTGCAATTGCGGCAGGAACCTTAAGCGGAGGATGGAAAATTGTGAAAACAATGGGGTCAAAAATTACAAAAGTGACTTCTTTTGAAGGTGTTGCCGCAGAAACTGCCGGAGCATTGACATTATATTTTACAGAACATTTTAAAGTGCCTGTAAGTACAACGCATACTATTACTGGATCTATCATTGGAGTAGGACTTACTAAAAGAGTTTCAGCCGTACGATGGGGAATGACCGTTAGCTTATTATGGGCTTGGGTTTTAACGATTCCAATTTCGGCAATTCTGGCTGCAGTAATTTACTATATCTTTAGTATTTTTATTTAATGCTAAAATAACAATCATAAAAAAACCATTCTCACTGAGAATGGTTTTTTTATGCTCTAAAAATTAATTTTTTTAAAACAATAGATCTTGTATTTCTTTAGTTCTGTCAAATACACTTTTAGCAAAAGGACATAATGGTAAAATTTTGAGATTATTTGCCCGTGCATAGTGTACCGCTTCCATTACCAATTTTTTGCCCACACTTTGCCCTGCAAAATCAGGATTTACTTCGGTATGGTCAATAATAAATTTATCAGTTCCTGCCCAGGTATATGTCATTCTTCCAGCTTCGATGTCGTTATCAGCGGCTCTAAAGTAGCCGTTTTTGGTTTCGTTTATTTGTTCAATTATCATAAGTTTCTAATTTAATACTGTTGTTATTTCGATTGGGTTTGTTAAAATTTTGTGTATCGGACATTTATCGGCAATGTTTAATAATCGGGCTTTTTGATCATGGTCTAAATCTCCGAATAATTGAATGTTACTAATTATTTTGAATTTGTTTTCCACTGAATCAGTATCAAAAGTGACTTCAACTTTTACATCGGTTAAATTCCAACCTTTTCGGTTCGCATACATGCGCAAAGTGATGCTCGTGCAAGCTGCCAAAGAGGAAGCCAGTAATTCCTTTGGCGCAAAGCCTAAATCCTTTCCTCCATTACTTTCGGGTTCATCAGAAATAATAAAATTTGTTTCTGATTGTACTTCTGTTTTATAAAGTTCGGTACCAATATGTGCTGTTATTTTACCCATTATTTGTATTTTTTATTTTGCTCTGGAAGTGGAACAAATTCGGTTTCACCGGGAACTTTATCAAACGTTTGTGCCAGCCATTTTTCTTTTGCTTTTTCTATCAGTTCTTTGGTTGATGCTACAAAATTCCAATAGATAATTCGTTCTTCGGGAAAAGGTTCTCCTCCAAAAATATAAATGGTGGTGTTTTCTGCCATATCAAAGGTGCAGAGTTTACTGTCTTTGGCAATCAGAATTTGCTTTGGACCAAAAACATTTCCTTCACTTTCAATACTACCTTCTAAAATGTATAAAGCACTTTCGCCAAATAAATGCTCGCCTATAGTTACTGTTTGTTGCGTAGTACTTTTCAGTTCTAAAAGATACAGCGGACTGTAAACTGGAACAGGTGATTTTTTGCCAAGTACTTCACCGGCTATAAGTTTAAAAGCAATGTTATCCGTTTTCCACTCTGGAATTTGATTTTCAGGAACATGGAAAAAAGAAGGTTCCATTTCTTCCAATTCCTTCGGTAATGCTACCCAAATTTGAAGTCCGTGTAGCATTTTATCAGAACTACGCAAATACTCGGGTGTTCGTTCAGAATGTACGATGCCTTTTCCTGCAGTCATCCAATTGATTTTCCCGGGTTTGATTTCCATTTCAGTTCCCAAACTGTCTTTGTGCATAATGCTTCCTTCAAACAAATACGTCAAAGTTGAAAGTCCAATGTGCGGATGTGGCGGAACATCTAAATTTTCGTAATCACTCATACAGGTTGGTCCCATATGATCGATGAATGCAAATGGTCCAACCATTCTTTTTTCTTGAAAGGGAAGCAATCGCCCAACCATAAAGTTACCAATATTGCTCGGGCGTTCTTCTATTATCAGTTTGATATTTGACATTTTTAGGTGTTTTAAAATATAAAAATAAGGAAATTATTCTTCCAAATAACCGAATTTTCCCATATTCACATCATTGAATGCCTGTATGATTTCGGCTTGGGTATTCATTACAAACGGACCATGAGATGCAATTGGTTCATTAATAGGTTCTCCACTTAAAATCAAAACGATTGCATTTTCAGTTGCTTCAATTGTAAATTCTTCTCCTTCATTTTCAAATAATGCAAAATGGTCTGCAGGAACATTTTCACTGTCATTAACTTTTATGCTTCCTTCAATTACCAATAAACCAGTGTTGTAATTTGCAGGGAAATGGAAAGATGCTTTTGCTCCTTTATTCAATTTGGCATTTTGTAAATGAACAGGTGTGAATGTAGAAGCAGAACCTTTCAAATTTTCGTATTCTCCAGCTATAACTTCAATTACACCACCATTTACAGGAAGCTCAAATTTATTGATTTGGTCGTTTGTAATCCCTTGGTATTTTGGTGTTGACATTTTGTCTTTTGCCGGAAGATTGACCCAAAGCTGTACCATTTGAAAATCACCGCCATTTTTGCTGAACTCTTCTTCATGGTATTCTTTGTGTAAAATTCCCGAAGCTGCAGTCATCCATTGCACATCTCCTTCACCAATGATACCACTGTTTCCCGAACTGTCGTGATGCGCTACTTTTCCCTTATAGGCAATCGTAACGGTTTCAAAACCTCTATGTGGATGGACACTTACGCCTCTGGGTTGGTCCGTTGGCGGAAAATAAAATTTAGAATTATAATCCATCATAATAAATGGACTCATTCTTTTCATGTCTAAATGATACCCACTCGGGATAAAATTGTGGACTCTAAATCCGTCACCAACCATGTGTGGTGGAGGTGGAGCCAATACTAATTCAATATTTTTTGTTTTCATTGCTATGTGTTATTTAAATTATAGTACAAATTTACTATGGATTAAAACCAGATGCATTGATGTAGGATAAGAAATGTATGGGCGATGAATTAATAACCTGGACTTGATTAATATCAAAATGTAAAACACATTCTAAATGATTTTTTCTAAACCACATAGAAACATAGAATTTTGCATTTTAAAAAAGTCGCGTTGCTCTATTTCAGATAGTATAACTACGTTTTAAAAAATATTTTTTCTATACATCTCTTTTTTTCTATATATCTATTGTGGTTAAAAATTGATAATCTAACTGAGGTTAATACCGTTTAAAATTCCTTTTGGCTAATTCCTTGCGAACCCTGCTTAGGGTTTCAGGCGTAATGCCTAAATAGGAAGCAATCATCCATTGTGGAATTCGTAAAGTAAGGCTTGGGTAAATGGTTATGAAATCCAAATACCGTTGTTCAGCTGTTGCTCCCAATAAAAGATTGACTCGTTTTTGAAGTTGTCGAATGTGATTGTGTAAAGCAATATTGTCTTGTTGTCGAAAGGAAATACTGATTTCAGCTGCGGCATTTATGAAGTTTTTGTCGATAAAAACAATTTCGGTTTCTTCAATGGCATCAATAAACAATTCAGAAGGCTCATTGAAATAAGAACTGCTTCTATCTGAAATGATCCAATTTTCAGCCGCAAATTGAATGATGTGTTCTTTTCCGGTTTCGTCTATGGTATACGAACGCAACAATCCTTTGGATACAAAAAAAGAATGATGACAAATATCGCCTTGATGGAGTAGGACAGTGCCTTTTTCTACTTTTTTGGATTGCAACATATCTGTAATCGAAAGAAACTGGTCGTCCGTTAAATTAGTTTTGGATTGAAAGTATGTTTTGAATGAATCGAGCATAATTATTCAGGATTATAGTGACGCAATTCGTTTATTTTTAAACTCCTTCAAATATCTTTTGAGTTGGTTCATGCTAATTTATTCCACCCAAATTTTTATGAATGCGTTTGCGTTTGTAATGGGTTTGGCGAAGATTATTTTCACCGGATATAATACTGATATTTCCATCTATTTCTAGCATCGCCAATTTTACATCTTTAAAATATTCAATTCCATGTTCGCGCATGGCCTCTTTCAATTCATCAGAAGAAATATTTAATTTGCTTAATGCTTTAAAATCCAGATTCCCGTTATGGATTAGAATTTCGGGTTTTTCCTGCATAAAATCTCCAAATTTCTTGTATTTGTACATCAATTTCTTTAAAATAAAATTGATGGTAAACAATACAGTTGCTGCCGCTATTCCGCCATAAAGACTCGTGTTATTGCCAACCATAGCATTCTGAACGGAGTTGCTTATCAGTAATATCAATATCACGTCGGCGGTGTTCAGTTGAGATAATTCTTTTTTACCAAAAAGACGCAATGCAATAACCATAAAAAAATATACGGCAGCACTTCGAATAATGATTTCTAGATATGTATTCATCTATTTTGTTATAAGTTATAACCTGTTGGGTGTAATTATTCAAAACGTCAGTTCGAGTGTTTTTTGTGGATTAAAACGGAACAAAAAATGTATCGAGAACCGTTTTTAATTCAAAATTTTCTTGTTCTTGATACGATTTTCTCACGAAAATCACTCGAACTGACGAAAATTAAAATTAAAAACTAATTACACCCAGCGGGTAAGTTATAGGTTATATGTTGTAGGTTTTGATAAAACTCTTAACCCATAACTTATAACTTTTTATTTCAATTTAAAATTCTTCTCAATCGCTTTTATCATTTCGCCAGCTATGTCTTTATTGGTAGCTCCTTCAATTCCTTCCAGTCCTGGTGATGAATTTACTTCCAATAATAAAGGCCCTTTTGAAGAACGAATGATGTCAACTCCTGCCACTTTCAGGTCCATTGCTTTCGTTGCTTTTATAGCGATTTTCTTTTCTTCTGCAGTAACTTTTATAACCGATGCAGTTCCTCCAAGATGAATGTTGGCCCTAAATTCTCCCGGCATAGCTTCACGCTGAATGGCTGCAACTACTTTTCCGTCAATCACAAAACAACGAATGTCTTTTCCGTTGGCTTCTTTGATGAATTCTTGAACTAATATGTTGACATTTAAGCTTTTGAATGCATTAATAACACTCTCGGCGGCTTTTTTTGTTTCGGCTAATACGACCCCTTTTCCTTGTGTTCCTTCGAGTAATTTTACGATTAGAGGAGAACCGCCAACCATTTTTATCAAATCATCGGTGTCTAAAGGTGAATTGGCAAATCCTGTTGTCGGGATGTCGATTCCGCTATGCAATAGTAATTGCAGGGAATATAATTTATCACGGGATTGCGTAATTGAAGTGGATGAGTTCAGACAGAAAACATCCAAAGCTTCAAACTGGCGCGTTAAAGCACAACCATAAAAGGTAATACTAGGGCGGATTCGAGGGATAATAGCATCAAATTGATTTAATATTTTACCACCACGATAATGAATTTCTGGCGTTTTTGCATCCAGTTTCATATAACATTCCTTGATGTTCAGAAAATGCATTTCGTGACCCCGCATTTCGCCCGCTTCCATAATACGTTTGTTGCTGTACAATTCAGGATTACTTGCCAAAAGCCCAATGCGTAAACCTGAACTCGCTTTCTCAGAGTTTTTATATAATTCTTTTAAAGTATCTGAAGTAGGCTGACCTAAAAGATATTTTTGTTCCGGATCAACAAGAACTCTTCCGCTCATAGCTTCACGGCCTAAAAGCATTCTGAAACCCATGGAATCTCTGTTAGTCAACGTCATTTCAATAGGCCATTTTGAACTTCCTATTTGTAGATTTGTTTGAATAACATAGCGTTGTTCTCTAAATCCGCTGGAACTTTTTACGATGCGTTTGTCTACCAAAGGTGCTTCACAATGAATCACCGTTTTTAGATTATTTTGAATCGGGTTGATGTCAAATTTTACCCAGTTGCTTTCATTTTTAATAAATGGAGCAATGTTTATAGCATGTAAAGCTGATGTTTTTGCACCTGAATCCACTCGGGCTTTAATAGTAGGAATTCCTAACTCTGGAAAGGAACACCATTCTTCACTACCTAAAATAACTTTGTTATCTGACATAAATTAATTTTAATTAACCTTTTTTATAAAAATCAAATGTAAATATTTGTTTTCAAAAAAAGTGTGTTTACTGTAAAGAATAAACCCGTTATGTTATAAAAACGTAACGGGTTTATTTTACTATAATTGGTTATAAATTTAAGGATTTGTTGGTTCCCCAGCTTTATGAATCTGCACAGTTAATTCTTGTGAACCTTCTTCAATATCCATAAAAATCTCATCTCCGGAAGTAATTTTGGAAGTGATAATCTCTTCGGCAAGAGCATCTTCAACATATTTTTGAATGGCTCTTTTTAATGGTCTGGCGCCAAATTGTCTATCGAAACCTTTCTCAGCAATAAAAGCTTTTGCTTTGTCAGAAAGATTCAATTGGTAGCCTAATTCAGCAACACGAGCGAATAATTTTTTCAATTCGATTTCGATAATCAAATCAATATCATGTTTTTCTAAAGCATTGAATACAATTACATCGTCAATTCTATTAAGGAATTCAGGAGCAAAAGTTTTTTTCAATGCGTTTTCAATGATGCTTTTCGAATTATCATCGGCCTGAGCCACTTTGGCAGCAGTTCCAAAACCAACACCTTGTCCAAAATCTTTCAATTGTCTGGCTCCAACATTCGAAGTCATGATAATTATAGTGTTCTTGAAATCAATTTTTCGGCCTAAACTATCTGTTAAATAGCCGTCATCCAAAACTTGCAATAACATATTGAAAACATCAGGATGCGCTTTTTCTATTTCATCCAATAAGACAACGCAGTATGGTTTTCTTCTGACTTTCTCGGTTAATTGTCCTCCTTCTTCATATCCTACGTATCCCGGAGGCGCTCCAACTAAACGAGAGATTGCAAATTTTTCCATGTACTCACTCATGTCGATACGAATCAATGCATCTTCAGAATCGAATAATTCTTTAGCCAATACTTTAGCTAATTGTGTTTTACCAACACCAGTTTGTCCTAAGAAAATAAAAGAACCAATTGGACGATTCGGATCTTTTAATCCGGCACGATTTCTTTGGATAGAACGAGCAATTTTCATTACTGCTTCTCTTTGTCCAATTACTTTACCTTCAATAAGTTCAGGTAGTTTAGCTAGTTTATTACTTTCAGTCTGTGCAATACGATTTACGGGTATTCCGCTCATCATAGAAACGACATCGGCAACGTTGTCTTCAGTAACTTCAATTCGGTTGCTTTTAGCGTCTTCTTCCCATTGTTCCTGGGCAATAGCTAAGTCTTTTTCAATGCGTTTTTCGTCGTCACGAAGTTTAGCTGCCTCTTCATATTTTTGTTTTTTCACAACAACATTCTTCAGTTCTCGAACATCTTCTAATTGTTGTTCTAAATCCAAAATTTGTTTTGGAACTTCAATATTGGTAATGTGAACTCTTGAACCCGCTTCGTCTAATGCGTCAATCGCCTTGTCCGGCAAGAAACGTTCCGACATGTATCTGTCTGTTAATTTTACACATGCTTCGATTGCTTCTTGTGTATACGTAACATTGTGATGGTCTTCGTATTTGTTTTTGATGTTATTCAAAATGGTAATTGTTTCCGCAACAGAAGTTGGTTCCACGATTATTTTTTGAAAACGTCTTTCTAATGCTCCGTCTTTTTCTATGTATTGTCTGTATTCGTCTAATGTTGTGGCACCAATACATTGAATCTCTCCACGAGCCAATGCAGGTTTGAACATGTTAGAAGCATCCAGTGAACCTGTTGCGCCACCAGCACCAACAATGGTATGGATTTCATCTATAAAAAGAATGATATCATCATTTTTTTCCAGTTCGTTCATCACCGCTTTCATGCGCTCTTCAAACTGTCCTCGGTATTTTGTACCTGCAACAAGACTGGCTAAATCCAAGGTAACGACACGCTTATTGAATAAAGTACGAGATACTTTTTTCTGAATAATTCGCAACGCTAAACCTTCGGCAATAGCTGATTTTCCAACTCCCGGTTCTCCTATAAGTAAAGGATTGTTTTTTTTACGACGGCTCAAAATTTGAGAAACGCGTTCAATTTCTTTCTCGCGTCCCACAACAGGATCTAGTTTTCCTTCTTCGGCCATTTCAGTTAAATCCCTTCCAAAATTATCCAAAACAGGTGTTTTAGATTTTTTATTGGATTTATTGGCGGGATTGTTGAAAGTTCCTTCTTTTAGACTGTCATCTTGTCCTGAATCGTCATTGTACGATTCGTTTCGTGGCAAATTTTCTATAAAATCTTCTTCGTTTGGAGTCATGTTTAGATATTGTTCTTTAGCTACATCATAATCAATTTTCAATTTATTCAATAGCTTGGTTGTTGGATCGTTTTCATTTCTTAAAATACACAACAATAAATGCGCTGTGCTGATAGACGAACTTTGAAATACTTTTGCTTCCAGAAAAGTGGTTTTAAGCGCTCGTTCTGCCTGGCGTGTCAGGTGTAGGTTTTTCTTTTCGACATTAACTTCTACACTAGGGCTTGCAGGGCTTAGAATCTCTACTTTTCTGCGTAAATGATCTAAATCGACAGATAGGTTGTTCAATATTTGAATTGCTTTCCCATTACCGTCTCTTAAGATACCCAGCATTAAGTGCTCAGTTCCTATAAAGTCATGACCCAATCGCAAAGCTTCTTCTTTGCTATAGGTAATGACGTCTTTTACTCTTGGTGAAAAATTATCATCCATAATATTATTGGTAATTTGGTACTGTAAATTTAGTGAATTAGTGATTTAAAAACAAAAACCATTCCTTTAAGAAGTGGTGTCAGCTAATAGACAAAAATAATAATGATTTTAAAGTTAAATTTCCCTTAATTTATTAACTAAAAACGAAGTGAATTTTGTTAATAAATCATTGAAATAAGTATTCTGAAATAGGCTAAAAAATTTCAAAAAGCCGTATATTGGCACGTTTTGAAACTAATATAATTTTTTAATATAACAACTTATGTCTGAAGGAGAAAAGTTAATTCCTATTAACATAGAAGATGAAATGAAAACGGCCTATATCGATTATTCGATGTCGGTAATTGTATCAAGAGCACTTCCAGATGTTAGAGATGGCTTGAAACCAGTACATCGAAGAGTACTATTTGGAATGCATGATTTGGGTGTTAACTCAAGATCAGCCCACAAAAAGTCCGCAAGAATTGTCGGGGAAGTTCTGGGTAAATACCACCCTCATGGTGATACATCAGTTTATGATGCCATGGTTCGTATGGCTCAAGAATGGAGTATGCGTTATTTATTGATTGATGGTCAGGGTAATTTTGGGTCTGTGGATGGTGATAGCCCTGCAGCAATGCGTTATACAGAGGCTAGAATGCGAAAGATTTCGGAAGAAATCTTGGCGGATATAGATAAAGAAACCGTAGATTTTAAATTAAATTTTGATGATACGTTAGAAGAACCAACAGTGATGCCAACGCGTGTTCCTACCTTATTAATAAATGGGGCAACAGGAATTGCGGTAGGTATGGCGACCAATATGCCACCACACAACTTAACCGAGGTAATCAACGGTACGTTGGCTTACATGGATAATAATGATATTGAGATTGACGAGTTGATGACGCATATCAAAGCCCCGGATTTTCCTACTGGTGGTATAATATATGGTTACGAAGGTGTTCGTGAAGCTTTCAAAACAGGTAGAGGTAGAGTCGTAATGCGTGCCAAAGTTGGTTTTGAAGAAGTGGATGGTCGTGAGTGTATCATCGTTACCGAAATTCCTTATCAAGTCAATAAGGCAGATATGATTAAACGTACTGCTGATTTGGTGAATGATAAAAAAATAGAGGGTATTGCAAATATCCGAGATGAATCGGATAGAAACGGGATGCGTATCGTTTATATTTTGAAACGTGATGCTACGCCAAACGTAGTTTTGAATACGCTTTATAAGTTTACGCAATTGCAATCTTCTTTCAGTGTAAACAATATTGCCATTGTAAAAGGGCGTCCACAAATGTTGAATCTGAAAGATCTGATTCATTATTTTATAGAACACCGTCATGATGTGGTGACTCGCAGAACGCAATTTGAATTGAAAAAAGCGGAAGCAAGAGCGCATATATTAGAAGGTTTGATTATCGCCTCGGATAATATTGACGAAGTAATTGCTTTGATCAAAGCTTCAAAAAGTACGGAAGAAGCTAGAGAAAAATTAATCGAAAGATTCAATTTGTCAGATATACAATCCCGTGCCATTGTAGAAATGCGTTTACGTCAATTAACGGGTCTGGAACAAGATAAGTTAAGAACGGAGTACGATGAAATTATGAAGTTAATAGAGCATTTGAAAGCTTTATTAGCGGATGTAAACTTGAGAATTGTTTTGATTAAAGAGGAGCTTACGGAAATTAGAGATAAATATGGAGACGCTCGTCGTTCTCAAATTGAATATTCAGGAGGAGATGTAAGTATTGAAGATTTAATTGCTG
Source organism: Flavobacterium glycogeni (assembly GCF_048286775.1). Lineage (NCBI taxonomy): Bacteria > Pseudomonadati > Bacteroidota > Flavobacteriia > Flavobacteriales > Flavobacteriaceae > Flavobacterium > Flavobacterium glycogeni. The sequence goes on along the minus strand of NZ_JBLVPV010000008.1, from coordinate 158,196 downwards.
ATGAAAATGTGGTAATTACGATTTCTCATGCGGGTTATATTAAACGTACCAATCTTACCGAATACAAAACCCAGAATAGAGGAGGAGTTGGACAAAAAAGTGCTGGAACAAGAGATCAAGATTTCTTGGAACACATGTTTGTGGCAACGAATCATCAATATATGATGTTCTTTACCCAAAAAGGAAAATGTTTCTGGATGCGTGTTTACGAAATACCGGAAGGAAGTAAAACCGCTAAAGGTAGAGCAATCCAGAATCTTGTGAATATAGAAAGTGATGATAAAGTGAAAGCCTTTATTTGTACCCAAGATTTAAAAGATAAAGACTATATCAACAGTCATAACCTTATTATGGTGACCAAAAAAGGTCAGGTTAAGAAAACTTCTTTAGAGAAATATTCTAAACCAAGGGTAAATGGAGTTGCTGCAATTACTATTAAGGAAGGCGATGAATTATTGGAAGCAAAATTAACAAATGGGGAAAGTCAAATTATTTTGGCTGTGAAATCCGGAAAATTAGTTCGTTTTGAAGAAACTAAAACCCGTCCAATGGGAAGAACAGCTTCTGGAGTTCGTGGAATTACCCTTAAAGATGATACGGATGAAGTAATTGGCATGGTTACTGTAAATGACATGAGCAGTGAAATTCTTGTTGTTGCCGAAAACGGTTACGGAAAACGTTCAAGCCTAGATGAATACCGAATTACTAACCGTGGTGGTAAAGGAGTGAAAACCTTAAATATTACGGAGAAAACGGGTAAACTTATTTCGATAAATGCGGTTACGGATGCGGATGATTTGATGATTATCAACAAATCTGGACTGACTATCAGAATGGCTGTTGAAGATTTGAGAGTAATGGGACGTGCTACACAAGGTGTAAAACTGATCAACATTAAAGGAAACGATTCGATTGCAGCGGTTACTAAAGTTATGAAAGATGATGTAACAGAAGTAGTAGTTGATGAAGACGGCAATGTTATAGAAACAGAAACAATCGAAAGAGTGAAACCAGTTTTAGAAGTTCTTGAGGACGAAGGCACTGAGGAGGATGACGATGACGATGATTCTGAAGGAGATGAAGCTGATGATGAGGCAGAAGGTGATGACGAAGATGACGACGCATAAATGTAAATTAGAAACCCAAGAATAATTATTTAACAAAAATAGAATATTATGAAAAGTAAATATGTATTACTAGCATCAGCATTATTGATATCAGTAGCTACTTTTGCTCAAAAAGATCAAATTAAAGCCGCTGAAAAAGCATTGAAAGCTGGTAAATCTCAAGAAGCAGTTACCATTTTGATGGAAGCGGAATCTTTAATAGCTAATGCTCCAGATGCTGAAAAAGCACAATTTTTCTTTGTAAAAGGAAATTCTTTATTGGATTTAGCAAATAAGAATGTTGATGCTAATATCAATCTTTCGCTTGCAGCAAAAGCATACCAAGATTTAATTGCTGTTGAAAAAACTTCTGGAAAAGTGAAATTTTCAACTCAAGCTGCGACTTCAATTACCGATATTAAATTCAAATTAATTAACGGTGCAATTGCAGATTCAAAAGTGGATAAGCATTCTGATAGTGCTAAAAAATTATATGACGCTTATTTGTTAGATAAAAAAGACACTATAAATTTATATTATGCAGCTTCTACTTATGTAAATGCTAAAGATTATGATACTGCACTTAAATTGTATGATGATTTAAAAACCTTAAACTATTCTGGAAAAGGAACTAGTTATTTTGCGGTTAATAAATTGACAAGTCAAGAAGATTTTTTTACTACACTTCAAGAAAGAGACAGAATGGTGAAAATGGGAACGCATGAAAAGCCAAGAACTGAAGCGGTTTCTTCCAAAAGAGGTGAGATTTATAAAAATATGGCTTTGATTTTAGTTGAAAAAGGTAAAACGGAAGAAGCTAAAAAAGCAATCTCTGAAGCTAGAAAAGCAAATCCGGAGGATACTTCTTTGACTTTGACAGAAGCTAATCTTTACTTGGAAACAAAGGATTTTGAAATGTACAAAAAGCTTATTGCTGAAGTATTGGAAAAAAATCCTAATGATGCTGATTTGATTTTTAACTTGGGAGTATTAAGTGCTAATGCTAAAAATGTAGCTGACGCTGAAAAATATTACAAAAGAGTTATAGAAATTAACCCAAAATATATTAATGGGTATATTAATTTAGCTGCCTTGAAATTAGAAAATGAGAAAGTTATCATTGACGAAATGAATAAACTGGGAACCTCTACTAAGGACATGAAGCGTTATGATGAATTGAAAAAGAAAAGAGAAGAGTTATTTAGAGCTACTATTCCTTATCTTGAAAAAGCGGTTGAACTAGATCCTAAAAACGTTGATGTTTCTAAAACTCTTTTAGGAGTTTACAGCGCATTAGAAATGACTGCAGAGTACAAAGCGTTGAAAGCAAAGATGTAATCAATTTTTTAATTTAGTTGTAATCATTTTGTTTTTACAATACATTATTCCCGACTATATATTTATAGTCGGGTTTTTTTATAAAAGATATTGAAATTTCATGACCTGCTAGAATTGTTAATTAGTTTTTGTATCAGTTTTAAAATTATGGAATAAGTCTTTTGGATTAGAATTGCAGCAAACGGTTTGACCTGTTTGATTAGATGCATCATTTGTCAATTCAAGTAGTTTTGATATAGTCCAATTTAATTGATGAACTAAAGACCGAGGTTTAATTGGAAAAATTTGGATTTTTTAAAAAATACACAGACAACTTTACAATATATATCATTGATGGTATTGTTTTTATTTTCAAAGTATTAAGTTTTACTTAAGCAAATGTAGTATTACTTCTTTGTAAAGTATAATATTATTGTATTTTGTGATTATTAGTTAATAAGGCTAATTTTATTTACTAATTTTATTTGTTTAATGAAAATAATATTTTATTTTGGTCAAATATTGCTAAATAAAATTAACCATCTAATAATAAGAAAAACTTTAACCAATTTACAACCCTTACCTAACCAAAACCTACGTAATATGAAAAAAAAATACTTAGTAAGATTGTTGCTGTTCTTTATTTCTGTATCTGCAGTGGCTCAAAAAGATGAGATTAAAACTGCTCAAAATGAATTGAATAATGGGAATCCACAAGCTGCTTTGTCTACTCTGAAAGCTTGTGAATATTTGATTACTAATGCTAAGGATCAAGACAGATCTGATTTCTTTAATTTAAAGGGAAAAGCATTTACCAGTTTAGCTAATAAAAACATTGAAACAGCTAAAAATCTTAGTCTTGCAGTTTCTGCTTATGAGGAACTAATAGTTTCTGAAGTGGATTCAGGAAATTTAAAATATGCAGTTCAAGCTAAAACTGCTATAAAAGAGATAAAAGATAGTTTAGAGAAAAGTGCTAATGAAGATTCCAATGTCAATAAATATGCAGACTGTGCGAATAAAATGTATTATTTGTATCAAATGGATAAAAAAGACACTTTAAAATTATATTATGCAGCTTCAAATTTTATGAATGCAAAAGAGTATGATTCGGCATTAAAGAATTTTGAGGAATTAAAATCATTAAATTTTACAGGAAAGGGAATTCAATATTTTGCAACAAATAAAAAAAGTAAAATTGAAGAATTATTTGCTTCTGCAAATCACAGAGATTCAAATATAAAGGCGGGAACGCATGAGATACCTAGGAATGTAATGGCACCTTCTAAAAAAATAGATGTTTATAGAAGTTTAGCCCAAATATATACTGAAAAAGGTAATACTGATAACGCTGAGAATTATTATAAAAAAATTATAGATTTAAATCCCAAATATATTGATGCTTATATTAGTATGGCTTACCTGAAGCTGGATAAAAGAAAAGCTTTGACTGATGAAATTAGTAACCTTGGAACTTCTGCAAAAGATATGAAAATCTATGAAGAATTGAAGGCGAAAAAGGATTTAGTAATTAAAAGTGCCGTTTCTTACTTGGAAAAAGGAAATACTATTGAACCTAAAAACATAGAGATTTCAAAAATGTTATTGAATTTATACCGAGCTTTAGATATGACTAACGAGTATAATGCTTTAAAAGCTAAAATATAATATTGCTTTTTTTAGATTAAAAAACCTATCTTGAATACTAATTCTTGATAGGTTTTTTTTATACTATTTTTTTGATAACCCTTAATTTGTGGGTATGCTTGTTTGTCTCGGCATTAAATATCCCTAAATGATCGATACGGTCAATTCGTACTTTTCCACTGGCGTGAATGATATAATTATCGGCCATTATTATTCCTACATGGATGATGTTGCCTTCTTCATTGTCAAAAAAAGCTAAGTCTCCCGGCTCGCTTTCTTCAATAAAACTTAATGCTTCACCTTGTGTTGACTGTTGAGAGGCATCTCGCAATAATTTGTATCCATTGAGTTTATACACCATTTGAGTAAATCCGGAGCAATCAATGCCAAAAGGAGTTTTCCCTCCCCAAAGGTAAGGAGCATTCAAATACATAAAGGCAGTATTGATCAAGCTTTCTTTAGTTTTCTCTCCACTGGTTTTAGTTCCTTCAAAATCAAAATTTGAGATATTTATCTCATTATGATGTATAAAAGATACCGAAGAACCAAGCGGAATAGGGATCAATACATTATTTGGTGCAGTAATATATTCTATTAAATCTGCATTAAGAATGATGGCTTCAGTAGACAATTGATTAAAACTGGATTCGGAAATCAGTTGTAATTGTTTGGAATCTATCCAGCCTTCATAATCATCATATTGCATTCTGATGCGGGACCATTGTTTCAATTGTTCTAAAATTTCAAAATGTTCACCAAATAAAACTTGAGAAACGATTTCGCTTCTATCACTGGGTTCAAAGCGAAGTGGGATAATGGCTAGATTACAAATTCCGAACATTGGATAGGGTTAATAGGTTATGGGTTATAGGTTGAAAGTTAAAAATTATGAGTGAAATTACGGATAACGCTTAACTCATAACTCATAACTTATAATTATTTAAGCTCTTTCGATAACAATTGCCGAAGCACCACCACCGCCGTTACAAATAGCTGCGGCGCCAATTTTACCGTTATTTTGCTCTAAAACGTTTAGTAAGGTAACAATAATTCGAACACCGGAACATCCTAGTGGATGCCCTAAAGATACAGCGCCACCGTTTACATTTATTTTATCGTTTTCTAATTCTAGAATTTTAGCATTGGCTAAGCCTACAACAGCAAAAGCTTCATTAAATTCAAAATAATCTACATCATCAATGGATAATCCTGCTTTTTTTAATGCCTTAGGAAGTGCTTTTGCAGGACTTGTGGTAAACCATTTTGGTTCTTGAGCATAATCCGCATACCCTTTAATATAAGCCAAAGGTTTTAGTCCTAGTGAAATTGCTTTTTCTTCGCTCATTAATATTACTGCTGCTGCTCCATCGTTTATTGTTGATGCATTGGCTGCAGTTACGGTTCCGTCTTTGGTAAAGACAGGGTTTAATGACGGTATTTTGTCTAATTTCACATTCGTGAATTCTTCATCTTTAGAAACTATAATAGGATCTCCTTTTCTTTGTGGAACAGCTACAGGAACTATTTCATTATCAAATTTTCCCGAATCCCAAGCTTTTGCACTACGCTCATACGATTGAATTGCGAAGTTATCTTGATCTTCACGGGTGAAATTATATTCTGCAGCACATAAGTCAGCACACACTCCCATAGCGCTGTTATCGTAAGCATCAGTAAGTCCGTCTTTCTGCATTCCGTCAATCATGGTTGCAGGGCCAAATTTAGTTCCATTTCTTAAATTCAAGTAATGTGGAATCAAACTCATGTTCTCCATTCCTCCGGCAACTACAATTTCGGCATCACCACATTGAATTGCTTGTGCGCCTAACATAACTGCTTTCATTCCGGAAGCACATACTTTATTTATTGTGGTACAGGCCACGGAATTTGGTAAACCGGCAAATATTGCGGCTTGACGAGCAGGAGCTTGACCTACGCCAGCCTGGACAACGTTGCCCATAAATACTTCATCAATTAAATTCGGATCTAACTTTATTTTATCTAAAGCACCTTTAATAGCGATTGCTCCTAATTTTGGAGCAGTAACTGAAGATAATCCCCCCATAAAACTTCCGATAGGTGTCCTAACGGCAGAAACGATAACAACTCTTTTGTTCATGACTTTTTATAATGTTGGTTTATGTAGCAAATTTAATCTTTTTTAAACAATTTCAAATTTTGATTCTGTCATTATCTTTTTTTAAATTTATTTTTCATTCTATATGTTTGATTGTGAAGTGTTTTTGTAAAAACGATAAAAAATATTGAAAAAAAGGCCCTAAATAGTTGTGAGAAACGTAAACATGTCTTAAATTTGCAACCGCAAAACAGGACACGTTTCCTAAGAGTTTTGGAGAGGTGCCAGAGTGGTAATGGAGCAGTTTGCTAAACTGTCATCGAGTAATCGGTGCCAGGGTTCGAGTCCCTGTCTCTCCGCTTGATAATTTTGTGTTTAGAGTACTAGCATTACTCGGTTATCAATTTGATAGCTTTCATGAAAATATTATTTGGCATTTTCGGGGTGTAGCGTAGCTCGGTTATCGCGCCTGCTTTGGGAGCAGGAGGCCGCAGGTTCGAATCCTGCCACCCCGACTGATTTTTTTTTTACATGAGCAATGGAGGCATAGCTCAGCTGGATAGAGCACCTGCCTTCTAAGCAGGCGGTCGAAGGTTCGAATCCTTCTGCCTTCACAAAAACCCTTATAAGCGACTGATTTATAAGGGTTTTTTAATTTAGTTGCCATTTTCGTTGCCATTTTATACTTAGGTAGTACCTAAAATATGTTTTTTTTTTACAAAAGGAACGAAGCTTTTCTACCATCTTTTTTTTTTACGATATCTACCATTAGCGAAGAGTAACCTTTTTATTTCATTTATATTATCTACATATCAAATGCATTTATACACTCTTAAAATTGTATTATAGTATCTATATGATTTAGCGCTTAAATGTGATTAAAAATCCTGAAAAAAATCCTGAAAAATTCTAAAAATGTACTCCCATACCCCTTTATAATACGGTTTCCTTTCTCTTCCCCTTTAATGTAAAGCCTATTACCCTCTCAAATACACTACTATAAATCAAATTTTTATTTTTTTTCATTGATATAATAAAAAATAAACGTCTAATTATCAGTAACTTTATGTTTATTTTTTGATAAAAAGATACTATTAATGTTTAGGTGTGAGCGCTAATTGGTTATGTGTATTTCCTGCTCAAAAAGTCAGAACCTAAGTAGAGCATTCTTTAATTCAAAAGAGATTTTTATAAGATTAAATAATTATTAGACATGAAGAAGAAAACCACGCAATCTGATACCGAGAAGTCAGTACCGAAAAAAGTACCGAGTTACTTAGAACTGCTAAAATCAGTGCCGACCAACGACAAAGTGGGTCAAACCTTCGTAATGTTTACTAAACGGCAACCGCCAAAAGCCAAAGATTCTTAGATATGAAACAGAAGCCTACGCAATCGAATCCCGATACGTCAGTACCGAAAAAAGGACAGGGTTACTTGAAAATGCTAAACATAGAGTACATCAACGACAAGGTGGGGCAAACCTTCGTAACCTCTATGAAAAGGCAGCCGCCCAAAACCAAAGATTCGTAATACTGATAACTTTTAAATAAAAATTGATGAGAGGAAATATTATGCCCAAAATTATAGGTTAGATATTACTTATTCCCACAATAATTTTATCTTTCGGTTAAACACTTTTAATTCAAGAATAAAACCAACTTCCCATTATGCCTATTGCCCAAATCCGTTGTAGTAGCTGTTAGGCGTAGTTTATTTATTAGAATATAATTCAATTAGCTTTTTAGATAAATCTGCTTTTGTCTCTTCTTTAAGTTGTAAGTGTTTTTCATCAATACTTTCAATGATTTGTACGGACATTCCAACGGCATTAATTCTTTCTAGAACATTTACGTAATCTTTAGCTTGTTCCATTGTTGATTTATACATAACCAAAAATGTTGCGCCAATGAAATTAACAATCAAACCTGAAATTGCGGTAATGATAGCAGGTTCAATATTATCTGTCTGCTGAAATGACATATATGAGCCATAAATTATGAGGCCAAATCCTATTATCATAGCGAAAATCGACAAATGATAAATTGATTTTATTTGAGAAAGATTTCTGTCCAAGTAGCTTTCAAGCTTTATTCTAGCCAAATCCCACGCTAATTTTGGTTCGTTAGGATTTTCCGCAACTTTCTTCTCTTGTTCATTTATGATTATTTCCTTTTCCTGTTCTTTGAGTTTTTGGTTATATGCCTTAGCTGAAGATAGTATGGTTGCGCCAACTGATAATGTAGTCAGGATAATTACAAAAATAATTTGTGCCTCTTTATGAACCATATCTTCAATTCTTGGGTAAAATATTACTCCAACAATCATTGCAAAGAAAGCGATCATAAAAAAGAATGTTCCTATTAGTATAAGTATGCGTACGACTTTATTTCCATTAGTATAATTTGCAATTATTCCCAACTTGTTTAGTTTTGATTTCATTGATGTTTTTTTTTAAAATTGCCACTAACGTTCCCGCGCTCTTGCGATGGTGGGGGATTAATAATTATTTATTTTTCTGTTTTGCCGATTTTCAGCAAATACAAACTGATTTTTAAATTCAAGACTATTACCCCACTATTGCAAAGAGTGTGTTATGCGTTCGTGCTATTCTTTCGGTATTGCAAGTCAAGTAGAGTCCAAATGTGAGTGCAAGTAATCGTTTGAATAGTTGTGTTTGTTGTATCCATTTTTATATTTTAAAATGCTTGGGATTAGTCAATTTAGAGACTAATTATCCCAAGCATATTTTTAAATTTATTTCTGTTATTAGACTTGTTTAATTGCAATGTCAATCTCAATACTCCCAGCTACATTAGGAATACTTATACTTTCAATTCCAAATCTAGAGTTAACAACTGGTACGCAAGCTATAAAACTACCAGCATCAAAGATTGGAATTAATTTATTCTGTAATTGGCTATTTGCAATACCTTCTAGTGGTATTTCTCTAAGAATTGGATAGTCTAATCTTAACTTGTTAATATGTGCTTTGGCGTTAAGTATTTTACCGTTAATTAATATTTCAATGGATGCATCCAAATCAACTGTAACGCCCACACTAACAGATGACAACCGTACCCATTTCCAAGAAACTGTCCAACGAGTACACCATCTACTGCAATGAAATGTAGGAATGTGAGCCCAAAGTTCTCCTGTTGCTTTTACGGTTATTTTCGAATTTGAAATGCTTACTTTAGGGCCATTCAGCCCTAAATTAGGTTTATTATTAGCAATTACTCTTAGGTTAGAACATATCGCTTTTAACTCAAGCCCATTAGTAGTACTTAATAACGCTTCTACACCTCCATTAACAATATCCTTCAAGTATTTTTCGTCAGGAAATGAAAATATTTGGTCAGCAGAAGTTGGTATTTGAGGAGCTTCCATCGCACTTAAGCATGCTTTTGCACTTTCTATAGTTTCAGAAATATTGCTTAGAGCTTCAAGGTTAAATTTTGTTTCTATATCTGGTATTTTGGATCTACTTGGGATATTTGTTTCACTAGCTTTTGCAAAGGCCTTTAATAATTCTTCAACTCGTGGCGGGTTTAAAATTATTTCATAATCATTTACAGTTTCAGTTGTCAATAAATTTCCAGGTGGCGGTGTGTTTATGGAAACTAAAGTTAATGGAAAATGAACCGAATTAAGAAGTTTTTCGGCTGCTGATTGGTCGATTTTAGCCGAAAGGTCATTTCCGCTACCTACTAAATTTGCTTTTGAAATCATTTTAATTTGTATTTGATTTTTTGCTTACTCTATTCAGTTTTCAGCATCCCTGATGTATACTTTATTATTTGGTGTCATTGTTCTTCTTTCGCATTTGAATTAGCTTTTCAAATTTCTCAACTTCAAATTTCATTCTTTTTTTACTTACTTTTTATTGTTTTTTTCTACTTTTCCTTTATCAAAGAATTTACAATGGCTTTGAGAATAGCTGTAGTAGATTCGCTTGAGTTTTCAATAATTTTTTTATTATTCTCAGCTTTTATTTTGTAAGGATTTGTTTCTGTTGCTGTAATTTCAACTTCATATAATCCTGTATTTATTTTTAACTTTTCATAATCTACATCATTTGATTTTTTTGTAGTTGTTTCTAGATTAATCGTATCTTTTACACCTGCATTATTAGTTGTAATTGTGGTTTTTTCCTCTTTTTTTGCTTCCGCTATTTTTTTCTTTGTCGACATCGGAGGCAATGGAATCCATCCACTGTAAATTGTGTCTGTGAGTTGTTTTGTATTGCCTACATGAATCATCGGTATCGAAATTGCCGTAGTTCTCAAATCATTAATATTATATGCATCTTTGTCAATGGAAATGCTTTTGAATTTTATTTCAAGATTTAAATCAATGTAATCATAATAGCTTTTAGTTTTTGCTACTGAATAATTATAGACACATTTATCTTTAACATAGTATCTAAAAGCGGTTTTGTCTGTTGAAATATCTGGTACAAGTTCAATTTCAACAGCGAGTGTATCTATTCCTTTAATTGTTTTAATAATTCTCTTTATGGTCATTTTAGGTAAAGAAATTACATTATTTGTCTTGTAAAAATTTTCTTCGGAAGCCCAACATTTATATTCGCCTTTGTAAGCAAGAACATCTTTCTCTGTCTTTTTTTTAATACTCGTTACAACTAAATCAATCGCAGGTGGTAAAATAGCCGCCGCAGCCGCTAAAATCCCTACTACATTCTCGTTTGGTACTTCTAAATTTGTATTTACACCAATTATTGAAAGTGTAGTCTTTTCAGTAAGGATTTTTTCTCTTCCATTGGCATTATAGTTTGAAAGTTGGCTATAAACTTGAGGTTGTAGGAAAATAGTTATTACAATTGTTAAAATTAATTTTTTCATACTATTGTGTTTTGATTTTAAAATTTATTTCTAATTGATGTAAATATTGAATAAAATGTTTTTGTTTTCGCCAATGATAAGTTTAAAATGTAATGTTTTTGTTCATTTGCTTGTCTGAATCTATATATACTGTTCATTTGTTTCATTTAGTTATTGAATTCTCCATTCTCTGAGTCTGACCAAGCATGACGCATAACTTGTATATACTCGCTATAAAATAGCGGCTATACATCTGAAAATGGGCAGATTGTCGCTATTGAATAGTGTATTGTTCTCAAATATATAAATAATATTTTTATTACAAATCATCGAATGGACTTTTTATTTGTTGCAGGCTTTTTGTACTTACATGAGTGTATATTTCGGTGGTCTTGCTACTGCTATGAACTAGTAATTCTTATATATAGCGAATGTCAGTACAACTATCTAGTTGTCAATGCCCCTCTTTTAGTAATGTTTCTTATGAGTCAATTAAGGTATATATTTGCCGTTACCAATGCCTTTATGCTCCATTTGGGCTTTAATTTTTATAGTCTAAAGGTATCGGTGTCATTATCAGCGAAATATTGAATTGCTCTATAAGATTCTTCCTTGCTTATGTCATTCTTCCGTGCCGCTGGTTTCAATTCAAGGCGTTTGCGGTGTATTTCTATGCTTTCGGGACTATACACAATTTGGTCTCTCTTTTCGTCTAATTCGGCTTCGGAATATTGTAGCTCTGAATTTTGATTGACTGCATTAATATAAACATCAGCTAAATCACTACCAACGGGATAATCTAAATTCTCCAGAAAAGAACTAATTTCAATATTGAACCCGAATCCGTTTAACTCTTCTGCTTTTTTTAACCAATCGGAATACTCGGACTTATCGGGGAACGCTACTATTTTAAACTGCTTAATTGGTTTCAAAAATTCGTACTTAAAACCTCCTTTGCTTCCCGTGGCTAACCAAGTATATTCGGGCTTAAATAAGCTCATTATAACGGCTGTTTTTTCTGCTTCGACTAATGCGACGGCTTTTGTATTTTTGTTAATTAAATGAAGCCCAAATAAGCATTGATTCAAAATAAAGTCATCTAACTTTAAAAGACTTTGCACGGTGCTAATAATTCCTTTACCCTCTTTGTTTTTGGCTCTCTTTCCTGTTGTTGGTTCGTACATCATTACTTTACCGTTATGCACTTTTTCTAATTGGTTTATCTGCCAAAAAACGGTTATACCTTTCCAACCACTCCAAGTGCCTATAAAATATTTTCGGACTACTTCGTTTACTTCTTCTTCACTGAACAAGGTTCTCAAGAACTGAATAAAATTATTTTGACTGTTGCCTAAAACCGTTTTTTCAACTAATTCAAGGTCGTGGAAACTCGGGTCTGGTTTTGGAATATTCGCTACTTCAAAAGTATTTTTAAATTCCGTTTCAGGTCTTCTATGGTAAGCGCAACTTGATTCCCTGTCGCATCGTCCGAACTCATCACTTAAATAAATATTGGTTTCAGTTTCTAGATACTTCACAAAGTTTTTTTTGGAACAACTCGGACAAACAAACTTCTTACTGCTTTTATCGAGAGTGTATTTATATATTTTCATTACTGTAAAGTTTTAAGTTTGCACTTTGCATTTATGACACTTTCGACACTTTGCAAAATGTCGATAATGTTGATAATGCAAAGTGCGTTTGTAAAAAAGTAGATTTTATTCTTGTAGAATTTTTATAGTTTTTTCGTAGAAACCATGCTTAACTCTCTTGAATAGAACCGTATCTTTTAAAAAATCCTTTACCCGCCTTTCTTGAATATCAAAAATTAATCCCAATACAACCGCTTCGGCTGTCGTGAAAGTTACTTTAAGATTTTGGTAGAACCTTTTTTTATTGTCGGCTATCGTTCCCAAATATTCCGACGGGTCTTGAATAACTGCCAATACTTTAAAACTGCAATTCATAAAATAGGTGCATAATTTTTCTGCTCCTTTCACTGCTGTAAGCTCTACAAAATCACTGTCGGGGTTTTCCATCATTTGAAGCAATAAAGCCAGTCTTACAAAATGGTTGTCAAATTTTGATGCAATTTCTCCCTTTATAGAGTTGCTATATTCGTTTACTAAATCGCAATTCTCTTTTTGCCAGTTGTAAAAAAAAGCTTTGGCTTCGGTAGTCCAGCTCAAAATTTTACTGTTAATATGCCCGTTTTCTTCTACTACATTTGAACTATTGTAATAGTTTTTTATAAAAGCTTCATACTTATCAAAGATTTGATTGTTTAATTCATTATCATTTATCGGACTTTTGAAAGTAGTATCAGGAAAGGCAAATAAAAACCTTTGAAAAAATCCATTATTCAGTTTTTGAACTGGAAAGGAATTAGCTAAAACTCTAGGCTGTAACCCTCCTATAATTGACAAGTAAGGATTTTGAATAAATAAAGGAATTGGGTTTCCTATCCTGTCAATCGTGGTGGATTGGTTGCTCCAAAACGACAAATAAACCCCTATTTGGTCGCCTCTGGAATAATTATTCATTCCATCAAAAAAAGTCGCCATTTCATCACTTAAAACCGTGCAACCTCTCAAATTTTCATCCAATCTTTTATACAAAACTTCGGGCGTGAAATTGGTTAAAATGCTTTTTGTCAAAACTGGGAAAGGTGGCTCTGTCGTTCCCTCTTTTTCTGCCTTTGGTAATTTATTCCATTTGCTCCAATCCATTAAACGGCTTGTATAATTATCGTGATTAGCTTTATCTAATTCCTTTATCGGTGCAAAGATTATATTGACTGGATGCGTTTTATTTGCTCCAGCATTCCCGATAACACAACTATAAATTGATGCGTATTCAAACCAATTATTTTTCACTCTAATCTTTACACTTGTCCCTACTACTGTTGCAACTGCTGTTAAAATTGCCGTTCCTGTATAGTCAATAGGAAAGTTCAAACTTTTGTTTAAATCAATTGTTAAATCTCTGAATAGCTTTGGTAAAGATTCAACAGGAAAGGAGTTTTCGCTTGAAACTGAAACGTTCATAGCGGTATCAATTGCAGTACTTAAACTATTTAAACCGATTGTTTTTGTATCTTTGCCTTGTTCTAAACTAATAGAATTAAGGCTTTGTGTATCTGTTGTACGCATAGCCTTTTTTTTATCGTTTATATTTAAGGGATTTTACTTCTTCAAGACCTTTAGCAAATTGGGTTTGCTCTATGAATAGTCGTCTTCCTATTCTTTTGGCTTGAATTTTACCTTCTCTTATCCAGTTCCGAACTGTGAGTTCCGATACTCCTGATAATGAAGCCAAAGATTTTACTGAGTATAGTTTGTTTTCAGCTTCTTCGGGCTTGTGTTTGATGTCTAATAATAGACTTTCAATGTTGTTTAGTCTGTTAACGATTACTTCGAATGGGTTGTAATTAAAGTTCATAATCTTGTTGTTTTTTGTTTCAACAAAGGTTATTACAACTGAATATCGTGAACTGGTTGTAACCGGTTACAAATTATATAATTATTTTAAAGAAACTAAAAAACCTTTTAAATACTTGACTTCTCCAATTGCCTTACTTCTTTTGTCTTCGGGTAATAATTCAATTACACTATCTAATAATTCAATTTTATTCTTTAAAACTTTAATTGTTCCATCGGGGTTTGCCCTTCTGTTTGATTCTTTTGAATAAAATGTAAATCTTTGAAATAATTTTTCTCCAGAAGTATGTCCATAATCGGTAATGACTGTATTTGCTTTTTCTCTTGGAAGACTTGCACCTTCATAAACTAATTTTAAAGCAATTTGATTCATTGAAAGTTTTTCATCCCCATCATTAAGATTCACTTCTGATTTAGGATTGAATTTTTTTGGTGCAATAATCGTAGCTAAAGCATACAGTCTAAAACGATTGTAACGGCTCTCTAAAATACTTCGGTTTAAATTGGAACTCATTATATAAACATCATCAAAAGCTTCATTAGAGTCTCTTAAAAAGCTAATTATCTTTGGCTTGTCTGCTTCGTCAATCTCGTTAAAAAAAAGGAAAAACGCTAAACAAAATTCGTCCCTAATATATGTTTTGCATTTTTCATCGTCGGAATTATTAATAATATATTTGACTAGATTTATCATTAAACTTCTAATCTCAACATAGTTTTTAACATGCCTAATATCTGCTAAAGCACCCGATTTTGTCGTGGTTTCTATATCTTGATTGAAAAATTTATTATTTCCAAAAGAGTTAACATCAGTTCTATCATTCATAGTTTAAATTTTTTTTATTTTAAAATGCGAAATGTAAATCTTAAAAAAAGCAAGAAGTTGCAATAACAGAATTAAAAGGGAACTAACCAAAAAGATTTTTCTTACTTTTATCACTTAATATAAATTACTGACTAAAAAAGAATATTTTTACTGCTTTAAGAACAGGTTACAATTTTATTACCTTTCAGCTCGAAAACGAGAAACGCTTAACAATTTTACAATAGTAATGGCAGCAGAACAAAAACAAAAATTAGAACAACAACTTTGGAACATCGCAAACACCCTACGTGGGAAAATGGATGCTGATGATTTTAGAGATTACATATTAGGTTTTATTTTCTACAAGTACCTAAGTACTAAAATGGATTTGTATGCCAACACCATACTAAAACCAGACGGTTTGACTTTTCAGGAAATTGAAGGACATGCTGACGAAGCCTTGTTGATGCAGGAAATAAAACAATTATCGATTGATAAACTTGGTTTTTTCTTGGAACCAGCTGATTTATTCTCGGAATTAGCAAGAAGAGGGAATGCAGGTGGAAAAAACAATTTCATTCTTGGGGATTTAGCCAAAGTACTCACACATATTGAGCAAAGTACAATGGGATCTGAAAGTGAAGAAGATTTTGGTAACTTGTTTTCAGACTTAGATTTAACTTCTCACAAACTAGGGAAATCAGAAGCAGACAAAAACGAATTGATTGTAAAAGTGCTAGTGCATTTAGATGAAATCGATTTTGATTTAGAAAATACCGATAGTGATGTTCTAGGAGATGCCTATGAATATTTAATAGGTCAATTTGCCAGTGGTGCAGGTAAGAAAGCTGGAGAATTTTATACACCACAACAAGTCAGTAGCATTTTGGCTCAACTGGTAACGGTGGGTAAAGACCAACTCAAAAGCGTTTACGACCCCACTTGTGGTTCTGGTTCGTTGTTGCTGCGTGTAGCGAAAGAAGTGAATGATGTAAGTGCTTTTTACGGTCAGGAAATGAACCCTACTACCTACAACTTATGCCGTATGAACATGATTATGCACGACGTACACTACAAGCGTTTTGACATTAAGAACGAAGATACTTTAGAGCGACCACAACATTTAGACATGCGTTTTGAAGCCATAGTTGCTAATCCTCCTTTTTCTGCTAACTGGAGTGCCAGTCCTTTGTTTATGAACGACGACCGTTTCTCAGCTTATGGGAAACTTGCTCCTAGCAGTAAAGCTGATTTTGCCTTTGTGCAACACATGGTACACCAGCTGGATGATAACGGAACTATGGCAATTGTTTTGCCTCATGGAGTTTTGTTTAGAGGCGGTGCAGAAGGACACATACGCCAATATTTAATACAAGATAAAAACTACCTTGATGCTGTAATTGGTTTGCCTGCCAATATCTTTTACGGTACGAGTATACCAACTTGTATTTTGGTCTTGAAGAAAAGAAGAACTCATGCTAAAGACATTTTATTTATAGATGCCAGCCAGCATTACGAAAAGGTGAAAACCCAAAACGTATTGCGTACTGAAGATATTGATAAGATTATTAGCACCTACGAAAACCGTTTGGTGGAAGATAAATACAGCCATATTGCTCTTTTAAGTGAAGTAGCCACCAACGATTACAACCTGAATATACCTCGTTATGTAGATACGTTTGAAGAAGAAGATGCAGTTGATTTAGCTGCCATAACCACCGAATTACGAGGATTGGCAGAGCTTGGAAAGAACACAGATGCTACGATTACTGAGTTTTGTACTGAATTAGGAATCGAAACTCCATTTTAATGAGTACAGCAACTTTACAAATCGAAAAGAAAAAAACTCTTGTTCCACAATTGCGATTTCAGGAGTTTGATGGAGAATGGAAAAATAGGTCAATGAGAGATTTTACTAAAATTAATCAAGACTCCAAATTCCAATTTCAGAAAGATTCTATGAAAAATCGGATGATAATTGTTTTTATATTACCAATGAATTTTTTAAGAAAAGATTCGGCAAAAAGTTATTTCATTAAAAACCCATCTGCTTCTGTGATTTGTTATGAAGATGACATATTAATGACTCGAACAGGTAATACTGGGCAAGTTGTAACTGGGGTTCATGGGGCTTTTCACAATAATTTTTTTAAGATTAAATACGATGAAACGTGTGATAAATGGTTTTTGTATTTTTTCTTGACTTCTCATAAAACTCAACATACTATTCTAAAATTAGCGGGAGCATCGACAATTCCAGATTTAAATCATGGTGATTTTTATAAAATAACGCTTAATATCCCCACCTTCCCAGAACAACAAAAAATAGCTTCTTTTTTAAGTGCAGTCGATGAAAAAATACAACAACTTTCCCGTAAAAAAGAATTGTTAGAACAATACAAAAAAGGCGTAATGCAACAATTGTTCTCTGGGGAATTACGATTTAAAGACGAGAATGGAAAGGATTATGCGGATTGGGAGGAGAAAAAGTTGGGGGAGGTTGCGAAATTTTATAAAGGAAAAGGAATGTCAAAAAGTGAAATTTCTGAAGATGGAAAAAACGAGTGTATTCGATATGGAGAACTTTATACACGATATGGGGAAGTGATTCAAGATGTTTTTTCTAAGACAAATTTTGACATAAATAAAGCTGTAGTGAGTCAAGCTAATGATGTAATCATTCCAGCTTCTGGAGAAACTCAAATAGATATTGCAACAGCTTCTTGCGTAATGAAATCGGGTGTTATTCTTGGTGGTGATTTGAATATAATTAGAACCAATAATAATGGCGTTTTCTTATCGTATTATTTGAATAGTGCGAGAAAATTAGATATTGCCAATCTTGCACAAGGTATTTCGGTGGTTCATTTATATTCAAGTCAATTAGCATTGTTAAATTTAAATCTTCCCACCCTTCCAGAACAACAAAAAATTGCCAATTTCTTGTCAAGTATTGATGTTAAAATAGAAAGCACCAACCAACAAATAAACCAAACGCAAAGCTTTAAAAAAGGATTGTTGCAGCAAATGTTTGTATAATTGTTTATCCGATGAAAGATATTTTAGAACAAATACATGAAGTTCAACTGAAATCTTTTTGTCAATTGGAAACATTTAGACATAAAGATTATTTGAAAACTTTACCGACAAAACGAAGAGGATTGTATTGGTTATGGACAAACTTAACTTTAGAACAGTTAGAGAGCAATACTCTTCCAAATTCTAAAAAGGAAGTACCAATAAGTAGGTTAATAGGACATCGTAAACAATTAAATAATATTTGTAAGATAGAAACTAGTAATTATTTGGTCGTTTATAATGGCATTGGAGGATATAATAAATTACCTGCAAAATCTGGTTTGAGAGCAAGAATTAATCAAGAAGTTATAGGAAATGGAGATACAGTTGGTACGTTAAATATTCTAAAAAATAGCGATATTTCTAAATGGGCAGTTTCTTATTTTGATTTTGATGCTCCTGAAAATGCAGAAATTATAAATCAACTTAACTCTGCTTCACCTTATTTAGAATACGCAAAGGATTTAGAAATGTTATGGAGATTACATTATGGAACACCAATTTTAACAAGACACTAAAATGAGCCATCAATCTGAAGCCATATTAGAAAATAACCTAATCAAGCAATTGGTTGGTTTGAAATATTCATCTGTAAAAATTCAGGATGGTGCTGCTTTGGTTTCCAACCTTAAAAACCAGTTAGAAGCTTTTAACGAAACCACTTTTACAGCGAAGGAATTTGATGCTATTCTCAATCATTTAGCCAAAGGCAATGTTTTTGAAAAAGCCAAGACACTAAGAGACCGCTTTCAATTAAGCAAAGAAGATGGTACTTCGTTTTATGTTCGTTTTTTTAATGCGGAAGATAATAGCAAAAATTTATTTCAGGTTACCAATCAAATTAGTCTTGAAGGAAGCTACAAGAACCGTTTTGATGTAACACTTTTGGTAAATGGTTTACCCTTGGTACAGATAGAACTCAAACGTTCGGGCATTGAAATCAAAGAAGCTTTTAATCAAATCAATCGCTACCAGAATCATTCTTTTTGGAGCAATCATGGTTTGTTTCAATACGTGCAATTATTTGTTATAAGTAATGGAGTCAATACTAAATATTTGGCAAACAACAAATTGCAATCGGTCAAACAAACCTTCTTTTGGGCAGATGCCAACAATAAAAATATTACAGAATTACCCGAGTTTACAGCTGCTTTCTTAAACCCAGAGCATTTGGGTAAAATGATTGCGCATTATATAGTGATTAACGAAACCCATAAAGTGATGATGGTGTTGCGTCCGTATCAATATTTTGCTACAGAAGGTATCATTAAGCAAGTTAAAAACTCTAATGAGAACGCTTAAATTTGGCATACTACAGGTTCAGGTAAAACCTTAACTTCATTCAAGGCAAGCCAAATTGTGATGGAATTGCCAGAGGTTTACAAAGTGGTTTTTGTAGTGGACAGAAAAGATTTGGATTACCAGACCATGAACGAATTCAATGCTTTCAAAAAAGATAGTGTTGATGTTACGGATAATACACAATCGTTGGTAAGGCAATTGACGGACAACACGAAGTTGGTCTTAACTACTATCCAAAAATTAAACAATGCAGTCTCAGAACGTTTCAAAGGCAGCATTGAACCATTACGACATAAGAAAATCGTTTTTATTTTTGATGAGTGTCATCGTAGTCAATTTGGCGAAACCCATGAACGCATTACCAAATTCTTTGAGAAAAGCCAATTAATCGGTTTTACAGGAACACCCATATTTGCAGAAAACGCTTCTAAAAATGATTTAGGAAAACGCACCACCAAAGATTTGTTTGGAAACTGCTTGCACAAATACGTGATTACAGATGCTATTAGAGATCAAAACGTATTGCGATTTGGAATTGAATATGTAGGGAAATACAAAAACAAGAGCAATGCTTTTATTGACATTCCAGTAGAAGATATTGATAAACAAGAAGTCTTGGATTCAGCTAAGAGAATCAATAAAATAGTTGATTATATCATTGCCTATCACGATCAAAAAACCTTTAGTAAAGACTATTCAGCATTATTGGCAGTAAGTAGTATTGATAATGTGATTCAATATTATGACCTTTTTCAGCAAAAGAAAGCAGCAGGAGAACACGATTTGCGAATTGCTACTATTTATACTTATGGTGCAAATGAAGATTCAGCCGAAGCACGGGATTATCTTCCTGAAGATGATGATTTTGATATGGCAGCAGAACCAAAAGCCAATTATCAATCCAGTCACACCAGAGACAAACTAGAAGGTTATATTGCCGATTACAATACGATGTATGGCTCTAGTTATACAACCAAAGACAGCGAATCATTTCAAAAATATTTCCAAAACATCAGTAAACGATTAAAAGACCGAGAAAAAGAAAACTTCAACCACGAGAAAGACCGTTTGGATATTGTTATCGTTGTAAATATGATGCTTACGGGTTTTGATGCCAAAAAAGTAAATACGCTTTATGTGGATAAAAACTTGAAGCAACACGGCTTAATTCAGGCTTTTTCCAGAACAAATCGAATATTGGGAGAACAGAAGTCACAAGGAAACATATTGTCCTTTAGAAACCTCAAAAAAGCGACTGATGATGCCATTACTTTGTTTTCGAACAAAGATGCTGTAGAAGTAGTTACTATGCCGGATTATGAAGCCATTGCAGAGAAGTTTGAAGAAGCATTAAAACTTTTACGGGAAATTACACCAACCTATCAAAGCGTAAACGATTTAGAAAGTGAAGAGGATGAAGCACTTTTTGTACAAGCATTTAGGAAGTTAATGCGAAACATGAACGTATTACAATCCTACACTGATTTTGATTGGGAGGATTTGCCAATTGATGAACAGGAATTTGAAGATTACAAAAGCAAGTACTTAGACTTATACGAAAAGGTAAAGCGAGATACTGAAAAGCAAAAGACCTCGATACTCGATGACATTGATTTTGAATTAGAATTAATCCATAGAGACCAAATCAACGTTGCCTATATCTTGAAACTGTTAGCGCAATTGAAAGGTGCTACGATTTCTGAAGCAGCGGCACAAAGAAAGTCTATCATTGATTTATTGGGTGGTGATGTTCAATTGAGAAGCAAACGGGAACTGATTCAGAAATTCATTGATGAAAACATGCCATTCATAAAAGACGGTGATAGCATTGAAGACGAATTCGAAAAATTCTGGCAAGACCAAAAAGTACTCGCATTGGGCAAACTATGTGACGATGAGCATCTGGATAAAGCGCAATTCAAAGCCTTAATCGATGCTTACATCTATAGCGGTCGTGAACCCATAAAAGATGAGGTTTTCCAATGTTTAGATAATAGACCCAGCATCCTTCAAGCCAGAGTAATTGGCGATAGAATTATTGCTAAAATGAAGGAGTTTGTTGAGGTATTTGTAAAGGGGATGATGGCTTAAGAGAGTAGGAGATATTACGGTTAAATACTTTCATTTAAATCAAATTAAAAAATATCACAAATAGTTCAGCAGGAAAAAAATAATTATTAAGGATTGCAATTTTAGTTAAAAATGTTAAAAAAGTTAGGATTTTCTGGGAGGCTTCACTAATTTAATTTTCATCTACTTTCTTTAATGGGATTTCAATATCAAAGACTTCATCCATTGCTTTCTTTATTTCTGGCTCGCTTACATGGTAGTATGCGGTCATGGTCTCCAAATCAGTATGCCCCGTCATTTTTGCTATCATTTTTGGATGTATCTTTTCACTTATCAGCACCGTTACAAAGGTTCTTCTTCCAGTGTGTGTGCTGATTCTATCCTTAAAAATCATTTCTACTTTGATATTCTCTTTTCCTTTAGTGGTTACTTTTTCAACCTTGTTAGTATATCCCACTTCTTCAAATACTTCTTTGATAAATTTATTCTGCTTCTGGTTTGTAATCATTGGAAGTGTATAGTCATATTTTGATAAAATGAATCTTGAAAAGCTTGTTAGGGGTATTTCACGAGCCTCTTTAGTTTCATCTTTTTCTTCTTTTAGTATGATAAATTCATCTGTTACGTTGCTCCTTTTTATAGAATGCATTTCGCTATATCTAAGCCCTGTAACACATTCAAAAACAAATAAATCCCTTGATTTTTCAAGTCTTTTGCTTTTAAATTCGTGTTGCATTAATTTTTTAAGGTCTTCAACAGTTAAAGCAATTTGTTTTGTGAGCGTGGGTTTTAAAATAGTTTTCCCATTATCATCAATATTGAAATTCTCGAAGGCGTTGTTATAGGTATATTTATTTTTTAAAGCCCAGAACATAAAAGTTTTAAAGAGAGCTAAATTCTTTAAATAAGTATTATTGATATGGTTCAAATCGTTCAAACAATAGGATAAAAACAAGCTATAAAAATTCGTGTCAATTTTACTAAATGTTAATGAATAATTTTGTGCTACTTCGAAATTTTTAAGAATGTTCTTAATGTTCTGGTATCTGGTTTTAGTTCCTTTAGACCATTGCATGGTATCTATTTTACTTGCCATAAATTCGTCGAAAGCATCAAAGAATATGTTTTTTCCAGAGAGTGCTTTTTTAAATTCCTCGTCAAATACTTTTTTTAAGGTTTTAGTGGTAAATGCTTCATTTATTTTTTTGTACTGACTTTCAGTTTTTTGCATTAAATCCGAATATCTATTTAGTTGCATTTTTATACTCTCTGCAAACTTTGATTTATTCTTGCCATTGGTAAAAGGGAACTTATTTTGTACGTCCCAGTTATTAGGATGAATCTTTTCTCCAGTTGAGTAAATAAACTTCTTATTTTCATTTTTGAAAAAGCACGAAAACAAAATTGATGTCTCTTTTGCTGAATTTGGTTCTTTGAGTTTGAAGGTATATTTCATTTCGTTGCCATTTTCGTTGCCATTAATGTTAATATTCCTTATAAAAACATAATGATAACAAATATAGTAAATACTTTGGTAGTAGGGCTTTAGTATGTATAAATAGTAATTAAATTGTTAATAAGGTATAAAAGGTTCAGAAACTTCTGCCTTCACAACAAAACCCACTGAAATCAGTGGGTTTTTTGCGTTTTATACTTTTCGTGTTTTTTATTTTTCTAAAAATAAGGGATCAAAAATAACTTGGAATTGAATTTGTGAATACTTTTCTTATGTTTTTGATGCAAAACGGTAAAAGATCTTCTGTTGAAATTACAAATATGTAATAATCAATTTTTTATAGTTTAAAAACGTATTGCTTCTAGCATTTGGTTCGACATGTCCAGCATGATAGTTAATAGGATTCGAATCATATTGGAAAGTTATAATTATCAGCTTGTTATAAAAAAACCGAACCCTTTTCACTTATAAAAAGCAAATAAAACCATCTTTTTTATAAAAAAGACAACTTCGGATGTAATTCGGGGTGTAGTGTTCGAACCCTCAAAAGGTGTCTTATCAATAAACTTTAGATATTTTTCTTCAGCCTCTGAAATGCTTAAATCAAGACTTCTCAAGTCTGAATATTTCAGACTCGTTCTAATGTTAAATATAACCCTAGACATTTCAGCCTTACCTGTTTACGGATTAAATCTAATCTAACATTGTGCTAGCAAATAAATTATCTAGGCAACCGCCTTTGTTGTCTCTGTTAAATTTAAAATTAATAAACTATATACTTTAATGTAAATTAACAATATTCGTGTCTATAAAATTTAAGCTTGATACATTGATGTACATAAATATAAAAATTATATTACTTTTAAATAGTTTAAAACAAAATAAATTCTAATTTTAACCCTTTAAATAGATTAAACTTTACACAGTACTATGGCAATTAACTTACAGAAAGGACAAAAAATAAACATTGGCTTATCAAAAATAACAATTGGTTTAGGTTGGGATCCAAACGAGGGAACAGGAAGCGATTTTGACTTGGATGCTTCCGCTATTATGATCAATTCAGACAGAAAACTTTTGGGCGAAGATTATTTTATTTTTTACAATAATCTAAAATCTCCAGACGAATCTTTGGAGCACACAGGAGATGACCCTGATGGAAAAAGTAGTGACGGCGACGACGATGAAGCCATAAAAGTTGATTTAGCTAAAATTGATCCAAAAGTAAATGAAATTCTATTTGTAGTTACAATTGAAGATTTCGAAAGAAGAAAACAAAATTTTGGACAAGTCAGAAATTCATATATAAGAATTGTTGATAATGCAAGCGGGGAAGAAATTGCCAAATATGAACTGGATGAGGATTTTTCGATAGAAACAGGAGTAGAATTCGGAAGGCTTTACAAAAAAAATGAACAGTGGAAGTTTGAAGCATCCGGAATTGGATATAGAGCTGATTTAGGTTTCTTTTTGGAAAAATACTACTCAGGCGAAATCATCAAATAAAGACGCAATAAATTATAAAGTAATCGTTCATTAATAATAGTATAGACAACAATTCAATTTTACATATTCAAAAAGCGCAATGCAATCAATTGAAATATTAAGATAAATTTGTTTCTATTTAAAATCATAAGCTTGAAAATAAATTACTCAAACTACAGTCATCTTTCATTCGATTTGTGGCTAACCCTTATAAAATCAAATCCTGAATTTAAGATCAAAAGAAATTTGTTGTTTAAAGATTTTTTTGATGTAGACTGTACAATCGAAAAAATCAATGAAGTGGTACGCTATTATGACGTTTTATGCAATAATATAAACGAAAGAACGGGCTTAAATATTGACACTTATGAAATTTATTATTTAATTCTTAATGCATTAAATGTTGATATAAACAACTTTGGCACTGATAAATTAGAAATGTTTTACAAAGAGACAGAGTTGCTATTTATAAAATACAAACCACAACTTTTATATCAGAATATTCCAAATCTTTTTGATGAAATAACAAAACAAGGAAAGACGATCAGCTTATTAAGTAATACTGCCTTTATTAAAGGAAATACATTAAGGAAAATATTGTCTTATTATGAATTGGACGATTATTTCAAATTTCAAATTTATTCTGATGAAGTTGGACTTTCAAAGCCAAATGATAAAATTTTTCAATTAGTACACGATCAAGCAAATAAAATTAAAAAAACAGCTAAAAAAGAAGTGTTGCATATAGGAGATAATATTGTAGCCGATTATAATGGCGCAATTAATTTTGGATTTGATGCGCATCTATTAAAAATATAAAAGTGAATAAAAATTACAGTTTACATAAAATTCTTGAAAAAGATAATTGTCCATTTCAGGAAAAAGAATACAGTCGATTTAAGTTTGGAGATAAATTCTATGCAGAAAAATTTGCAAAAGAATTATTTAAAGGATTCGTTGATCAATATCATGATCTAATTTTATCCAATCAGGAAATTGTAATACTTCCAAGTCCTTATTTATCCATTCCCACAGCATCAAATTTTTTATGTTATTATTTCAAGAAACAGCTTAATAGCTTTTTGTTCAAAAACAACAAAAAAGCCAGCATCGAATCTAAAATTTACAGAAATCAAACTTACGTTACTGATTATGGAAATTTAGACTTTGAAGAAAGAGTAAAATTAATATCCAACGATACTTATTATATTGACAGAAATTTCATTGAAGGAAAGCTTTGCATTTTTGTTGATGACATCAAGATAACCGGTAGCCACGAACATACTGTAAATAAAATATTGGATCAATATAATGTAAATGGGGATTTTATATTTGTGTATTTTGCTGAATTAGCAAATAAAGAAATTCATCCAAATATTGAAAATCACTATAACTATTACGCCGTTAAAAATGTTGAAGATATAGTTGCAATTATAAATAGTGACCATTTTCAATATAACACCCGAATAGTGAAATTTATATTAAGTCTTAATGAAGAAGAATTTGGTTATTTAACAAATAATATTTCCGCAGAAAAAAATAACGATTTGTTTCATCTAGCAATAAGTAATAATTACCATCAGATTATAGAATATAAAAACAATATTAACGTAATTAAAATAGATTAAACTATGGCTATCAACTTACAAAAAGGGCAAAGAGAAAACATAAATGCCCCAAAATTTACAATTGGTTTAGGATGGGATACAAACAGTAGCGCAACAGGCACTGGATATGATCTTGATGCTTCCGTATTTATATTAGGAGAGAACAAAAAAATAGTATCTGACTCTCATTTTATCTTCTATAACAATCTAAAATCACCGGATGATTCTGTAATACACACTGGAGATAATTTAACAGGAGATGGAGATGGAGATGACGAGCAAGTAAAAATTGACTTAACCAAAATTAATGGAGCTGTAAAAGAAATTTGTATTGTTGTAACTATTCATGATGCTCAAGACAGAAAACAAAATTTCGGACAAGTTCGTAATTCATTTATCCGCATTGTAGATGACAGCAATAATACTGAAATGGTTAAATACGAATTGGAAGAAGACTTTTCGATAGAAACTGCAGTTGAGTTTGGAAGAATATATAACAAAGATGGGCAATGGAAATTTGAAGCTATTGGCGTTGGAATGAAAGGCGGATTAGAGGATTACTTAAATAAATATAACTAAAATATGGCAATTAATTTAGAAAAAGGACAACGTATCAATCTTGAAAAAAGCAATGGTACTAAATTACAAAACATTTGTGTTGGAGTAAACTGGGGTGCAATTGAAAAAAAGGGTCTTTTTGGAACAAAAAAAGAAGCAGTTGATTTAGATGCAAGTTGCGCCGTTTATGACGACAAAAAAAATCATATAGATTCTGTGAATTTTAAAAAATTGCAATCTAGCGATCAGGCAATCAAACACAGTGGAGATGATTTAACTGGCGATTTAAACGGAGATGACGGATTAGATAATGAGGTTATTACTTTGGATTTTTCAAGATTATCGCCATCTGCAAACCATGTTGCTTTTTTCATAAACAGTTTTAGAGGTCAGGACTTTAAAGACATTCCTTTTGCATCTATCCGTATATATGAAGGAACACCAACAAAAGTTAGTCAGGAATATGCTCGTTATGACATTGCAAATGACGCTTCTTTTTCTGGAAATGTTTCTATGGTTCTTGGTGTTTTTTATAAAAGAAATGAAGAGTGGAAATTTAGCGCCGTGGGAGTACCTACAAAAGATAGAAAATTAGAAGAAACGATTGTTACTATTCAACAAAATCATTTATAAAAAGCAACATGATAGATAATCAATTAGTTACTCAGGAAAATGTTGCATTGATTGACAAAGATGGAAATGTAAATTTAGCTTCAATTACTGAAGCAGAAGTAAGTAGTTACAAATCGATCTCGAATCAATTAAATGAAAATGATGCCAATTCAATTTTAAATTACGGCGCTGAGATTCAAAATTCTATTGCAAAACAAAGTGATACTTTTTTGACCAACGTACGAACATATAATTCTGGCGAGGTAGGAACTTTAATCAATGATTTATTAACTGAATTAAATTATGTAGATGTTGATCAGCTTGATCAAGGTCCGTTTAAACGATTTCTTTCAAAAATTCCCCTAGTCAATAAATTAGTCGTTGATGTTAAAAAATTGTTCCAGCAATATGATAAAATTACTGTAAACATTGATAAAATCAGTAATAAAGTCAAAGCAGGAATGATCAATTCTGTAAAAGACAATAGTGCATTGCAAACAATGTTTGATGGTAATGTGGGGCTTATCAAAGAGATGGAAAGACACGTTATTGCAGGGCAAATTCGTTTCAAAGAACTAAGCGAAGAGCTTGCAGTAATGGAAACCAATACTGCACAATACCAAGACTATCAAATTTCTGATAAAAGAAATTTCATAAATCGTTTGGATAAACGTTTAGCCGACATGAAAATTGTTCGTTTCATTATGTTGCAATCTCTCGCACAAATACGTGTCGTTCAAAACAATAACACATCAATTGCAGAAAAAGCACAGTCGATCTTAACGACAACAATGCCTGTCTGGAAAAACCAGCTTACTCTAGCGGTTGCTTTACAAAGACAAAAACAAAATATTGAAATACAGCGAAAAGTATCTGAAACAACAAATACCATTTTGCAGAAAAATGCCGAAATGCTAAAACAAAACAGCATTGAAGTAGCCAAAGAAAATGAAAATACAATTGTATCATTAGAGACACTGAAAATGACAACAAAATCTTTGATAGATACGTTGACAGAAGTAAAACAAATCCATGATCAAGGTACAGAAACCAGAAGACAACTTGATGCTGGATTACAAAGTCTTGAAAGTGAATTAAAAAAAGGTGTTATAAGCTAATTGAATATAAGGAATCAAATAAATGCAAGAGGAAGAGGAACGGTTCGTTCAAATAATAAAAGACAGTAACAGAAAACTTGTGATTTTAGAATTGTTGTCCAATTTCTTTAATCACAAGGATCTTGTTGGTGCTTTAATAAAAACAAAAATCATCCACACTCTTTTTCAAAACAACCAAACATTAGACATTAATAAATTAGAATTGTTTCATATTCAGTTTACAAATAGTCTTATTGATTTGTTTCAAAAAATCAAAAAATCAAAAGAACAGCACTATCTTTTAATTTCTGATGAAATCTATATCAATGATGACATTATTTCTAAACTAAAATCGGAAATCGGAGAATCAAAATTTGCCAAACAAATGCAGGTTCATTCTCAAAATATGTCTAAAAAAATTGAGGAGTTGTATCAATTATTTGTAACCGAAAAGACTGTTTTTTTTAGTTGGAATGATGTAACTATTTTTTCGGATAGCATTCAATCTGAGTACTACAGGAAAATAAGCATTAATCAATATGAACAACTCACACAGTTTAATAAAGGATTGTATGAAAATTCATTTGCGAAATTTGAGAAAAAACTATTAGGAAGATTGAATATCCTAAAATTCAAGATTAAGTTCTTGTGTGGATTAGTTTGTAACAACGAGGTTGTTGAAGTCTATGAATTTCGAGATTCTAATGACAAATTTATTTTTGTTGCCAACGACAAATCTTTCTACTTTTTAAATAATGAAAGTACCAAAGGAATTGATTTTTCAAAAAACAATTCTGTAAAAGAAGAAATTGTAATGCAATTAACGGCTAAAAACGCAGATTTGAAATTAGAGCTTAGTACAATAAAAACAACACTACCAGAAACTGTTCAGGAAGTATTAAAAGATTATCTGGATAAAATTTCATCTGTAGATTTTCTGGATGAATTGCAAAATGTAGATGAGCAAACAAATATTTTAAAGACAATGTTAAATATTAATATTAATATTAATTAAAGAAGAAAATGGCAATTAATTTAGAAAAAGGGCAAAGACAAAGTATCGATGCACCCAAATTTACTGTAGGATTAGGATGGGATAGTAATTCCAGTAGTACTGGCGAAGGTTTTGACTTAGATGCATCCGTGTTTTTAGTTGGTGCAAATGGTAAACTTCCTAATGACAATCATTTTGTGTATTATAACAATCTAAAATCACCTGATCAAGCCGTAATCCACACAGGGGACAATTTAACTGGTGATGGTGATGGAGATGATGAAAAAATACAAATTGATTTATCAAAAATAGCCTCTGAAGTTAGCGAAATCTCTTTTGTAGTTACTATTCATCATGCAGACACAAGAAGACAAAATTTCGGTCAAATTAGAAACTCATTTATAAGAATTCTAGATCAATCGAATGTAGAATTGGTTAAATACGAATTAGACGAGGATTTTTCTATAGAAACAGCAGTTGAATTTGGAAGAATCTATAAAAGAAACGACGAATGGAAATTCGAAGCTGTTGGTGTTGGAATGAAAGGTGGTTTACAAGATTATTTAAATAAATATAACTAAAAAACAACATTAAAAAACATGGCAATTAACTTAACCAAAGGACAAAAAATTGATTTAAGAAAATCAAGTGGCGAAACATTAACAAACTTCTGTGTTGGTGTAAACTGGGGAGCAATAGAAACAAAAGGATTTTTTGGATTATCAAAAAACGTAAAAGAAATTGATTTGGATTTAAGTTGTATCCTCATTGACGATCAAAATAAACTTTGTGATCATTTATATTCTCCTCTATACAGAGTGGAAGTATTACAACAATTTGGCTTGCCAAAAGGTAAATTATTGAGTGTAGATGGAGCTTTAAAACATACTGGTGATGATCTTGCCGGTGACACAGGTGGTGATGACGGTCTGGACAACGAAATCATAACCGTAGATTTATCTAAAGTTGATTCAAAAGTTAATCAAATATTTTTCTTCTTGAATAATGCAGGAAACGAAGATTTTTCGCAGATTCCTTATGCAAAAATAAGAATGTATGAAGGTACGCCAACAAGAGTAGTTTCAGAATTCGCATCCTATAATGTTTCTGCAGATTCTCAATATGTAAACAAGCGTTCAATCATCATGGGTAAACTGTACAAACGAAATAATGAATGGAAATTCAGTGCAATTGGTGACCCTACAGAGGATACTTTCTTAGGACAGACTATTCACAAAATCGTACAGTCTTACCTATAATGGAGATTAAAAATATAGACGGATTAAGAGTCTCCGAGATAAGAGATCTAGTGCAACAGGGTGCAAAATCTGTAGTGTTTCCTTATACAGTTTCATTTGTATTGATGACTCTCAAAAGAAATTCAAGTATTTATTTTATCAGGCCAGACGAAAATACTTTTAAATATTCTTTTGGTTATGTTTTATTGAATTTGGTAATCGGTTGGTGGGGAATTCCTTGGGGACCAATTTATACTATTGGTGCTTTGTATAGCCATATCACAGGTGGTAAAGATTTTACCCAATTAGTTTTAAGTGAATTAATTCAGAGCGATCCACAAGCGAACACAAGTACCTATAATGTTAATGGTATTTTAAGCTCTAATCAGGAAAATAATAGTTCCGTACAACCAACGTATAATATTCCATCCTAAAAACATCAAAATGAGAAGACTTCCCGTATACTTATTGTTAGATACTTCAGGTTCAATGTCAGGAGAGCCAATCGAAGCTGTGAAGAATGGCGTTCAGATTATGATTAGTTCTTTACGCCAAAATCCACAAGCTATCGAAACGGCTTTTTTAAGCATAATTACGTTTGATAGCACTGCTCAACAAATTATTCCATTAACCGATTTGGCATCTTTTCAAATGGTCGACATTAAAGCAACGGGAGTCACTGCTCTAGGTGATGCTTTAAGGTTAGTTGCCCATAAAATAGAAACTGAAGTTAAAAAAACAACTACCGAGCAAAAAGGAGACTGGAAGCCTTTAGTTTTCATAATGACCGATGGTATTCCTACAGATGACTGGCAAAGTGGTTTGGATGAATTCAAAAAATCTAAAGTTGCTTTTACAGTAGCATGCGCAGCAGGTAGCGGTGCAGATGCTAATATTTTGAAGCAAATTACCGATAATGTAGTGAGTTTAGACACTGCCGATAGTGCAACTATTGGTAAATTCTTTCAATGGGTAACGGCCTCTATTGGCGTAAGTTCAACAAAAGTGGAAGATTCTGGAAAGGAAGTTACAAGTTTAAAAGAATTACCTCCACCTCCGTCAGAACTTAATATTGTTGTATAAGTTCTTACTCTTGAATTAAGTCTAAAAGATATCTTTAGATACTTCAAGAGTTAGACAAAATTATGCGATACAAACAAGTGTTTCTGCAACAAAATGGATGTAGAACAAAAATTGAGCAATATTATTATTAAATCATTTTTGTAAAAAAGTAATATGATGAGAAGACTACCAGTATATTTTTTATTAGATACTTCGGGTTCAATGTATGGAGAACCTATTCAAGCTTTAAATAATGCTTTGAGTGGTATGATTAATACATTGCGTTCAGACGCACAGGCTTTAGATTCACTTTGGATAAGCATCATAACTTTTGACAGAGAAGTAAAAGAAATTGTACCGTTAACAGAGTTAGTAAGCTTCCAGCTTCCAGAAATAACCTGTCCTCAAAGTGGTCCAACAAATACTGGAGCAGGACTGGATTTTGTAATTCAAAAAGTAAAACAAGACATTGTAAAAGGTTCTCCCACTCAAAAAGGAGATTGGAAACCTTTACTTTTTGTTTTTACAGATGGTAAACCGTCAGATATACAATTTTATAGACAAAAAACACCCGAAATTAAAAGCCTGAATTTTGGAGCTATTGTTGGTTGCGCAGCTGGTCACATGGCTAATGATGATATTCTCAAAGAACTAACAGACAATGTAGTTCATTTAGACTCTGCAGATAGTTCGACTCTAAAACAATTTTTCAAATGGGTTTCAGAAACTATCGAGCAAGGGAATAGAAGCCAAGGGACTGGAGAAAGTGTAACGCTGCCACCACCGCCAAGTGAAATAACTGTAGTAATATAATATATGGAAGTACTCTCAGCAATATTAACTATTGGAACTATAATTTATCATATAATTTCTAAAATTAGTGAATCCTCAGATAATAGCACAAATAATTATTCTCATTCGGATGACTCTTATCTGGATACTTATGAATTAAGTCAAGAAGAAAAATTAGAAAGCATGAATATAGATAATTTGGTTATGTGTTATCAATCAACAAAAATTAATCATTTCTCGGTTAAAAAAGTAGAGCAAACTTTTATGAATAATTATCTACAAAATGATTTAGATATAAAAGATGTTATCATACGCAAAAATTGTATTTATATAAAAGTTATGCACTCCATACCATTCAAGGATAGAAATAAATGTTATGGAGCTTCATTTTCTATTAATTATATGGAACCCAATAATTGTGTATCTATTTATGGATCCCAGAAAACAAATTCTGATGAGCAACAAGCTTTTAAAGAAATTGCAAACGAATTAATAACGACACTTTCAAAATGATTTTCATTAAATTTTTTATTCAGATTCTAATTGTAGGCTTGTTTTTATATTCAAAACTATTACCCTATAAAGACAAGTTAAATCCTCAATACAAAAAGATTTTTGACTTTTTCAATAGTATTTTCTCGCCTATTTTTAATTTTTTAAAGAATATAGTAAAACCTTTTCAAGTTGGTATTGGATTAGCTGTTGATATGACACAAATTGTACTTTTAATTATTTTTTTAATGCTATTAAATTTCTTTTAATATGAGAAGATTACCCATTTATTTCCTAATAGACATTTCAGAATCAATGGTTGGTGAACCTATTCAACAAGTTGAAGAAGGATTAGCCACTATTATTCAAGCATTAAAAACAGATCCACACGCTCTGGAAACTGTTTTTGTTTCCATCATCGTATTTGCTGGACAGCCCAAAACATTAGTTCCTTTACAAGAAATAGTTAGTTTTTACCCCCCTAAATTCCCAATAGGGAGTGGAACGTCTTTAAGCAAAGGACTGGGGCATTTAATGCACGAATTGAGAACAAATATTGTTAAGACTACTTACGAAATGAAGGGCGATTGGAAACCTATTGTATTTTTATTTACAGATGGAGTTCCAACAGATGATAGTAAAGCCGCCATTAATGAATGGAAGCTTAACTGGCAAAAATCGGCTAATTTAATTGCTATTTCTTTTGGAAATGAAACAGACACAAAATTACTGGGGGAACTGACAGAAAATGTTTTGCATTTCAAAAACACAAATGTTCAATCCTATAAAGAGTTTTTCAAATGGGTTACAGACTCAATAAAAACAAGTAGTATAAGTGTGGAGAACAATTCGACAGGTTTTGAATTAGCAAAACTAGATGGGGAAACGCTGTCTAAAATAGATTTAACAAAGCCGGAACCAAATCGTCAATTTGTTGATGATAATTATGTTGTTTTAAACGGTAAATGTCAAAATACCAAAAGGCCCTATTTGATGAAATATCGCAAAACAATTGCGGAGTCAATTTATGCCGGTATCGAATTATCTTCTAAAAATTATAAATTGGTTGGAGCATATCAAGTTGATAACTCTTATTTTGAACTAGCCGACACTACTAATTTTAGTAATAAAGTAAATACAGATGAGCTTATAGGAGGTCCAACTTGTCCTTGTTGTGGTAATCAAATAGCTTTTGCCGTGTGTGTTTGTGGCAAAATACATTGTATTGGAGACGAAAACATAAGTACCTGTCCATGGTGTAATAATCAGGGAACCTATGGTAGTAGTGGCGAAGGTGGTTTTGATGTAAATAGAACACAAGGATAATTTTCATGGAAGAAACGAGAAAATATCTTCGATCATTTTTATCACAAAATAAAATTGAAGTTCCCATAAGTAAACATTCTCTTTTTGATGATTTTATTGCGAATGAAACAAATATAGAGTCCGTAAAAATAATTAAGGAAAATCAACAAATGATTATGGCCAACTGGATGTTAAAAACTAGAATTGACGATATTATTCTACAATCGGTATTATTACCTAATGGTACTGTGAATAAAAATTATGAATCAAAAATTGACTTTATTAAATTAGGCTGGAACGATATTGTTTATTCTGAAATTAAAAATTTAGAAGATACTGGACTTACATTTAATAATGATGATGACTTACTTTACGGAAATCCAAAAGTAAGTGGAGATTTAAAAATAAAATTATTGTTTAGAGTCGAAGGAGAGCTAGAAGATTCAATATTAAATGAAAAACTGATTACGGTTATTATAAATCCTGATCCAAAATCTTTGTGGAAAAACATCGAAAGCGATAAAAATGATCCTTTTTGGAAAGAGGATAATGTTGCTGTTTTAGGAAAATTCTTAGATAAAAATATTGTCATAGCCTCAAAAAGAGGCAGAAGCCATGCCAACGTTGGTTCGTTTAGAGATGATGATTTTGCTTTCAAAAATAGTAATGAAACCGGATGGTGTGTTTTGGCGGTTTCAGACGGAGCTGGTTCAGCAAGTTTGTCAAGAGAAGGATCTAAATTAGCTTGTGATTTAATTATCGAATATTTTGAAGAAAACTTCAAAGAAGAAAACCTAAAAGAATTTGATGAAACGCTATTAAATCATCATAATAAAACAGATGAAGATTCATCAAAAAAAATAAGCCACTTTGTTTATAATAATCTATCAAAGGCGGCACACTATACACATAAAAAAATAGAGGAATTTGCCATAAAAAATGAAAAGGAACTAAGGGATTTTCATTCTACTTTGATTTTTACATTAGTAAAAAAATATGATTTTGGATATGCTATACTAACCTTTGGGGTTGGCGATTGTCCTATAGGATTATTAAATAAAGATTTAACCGAAATAAAATTAATGAATTGGTTAGATGTCGGAGAATTTGGCGGGGGAACCCGTTTTATTACAATGCCAGAGATATTTCAAAGTGATAAATTTCCGTCACGCTTTGGTTTCAAATTAGTTGATGATTTCTCTTACTTAATGCTAATGACAGATGGGATTTACGACCCTAAATTTATGGTTGAAGCTAATTTGGAGAAAATAGAAAAATGGAATGAATTTCTAGGGGATTTACAAGGAATTAATGACGATGGCTATAAAGTTGATTTTAGTGCAGAAAACACCGAAATTACAAACCAACTTTCGACTTGGATGGATTTTTGGAGCCCTGGAAATCATGATGACAGAACTCTTGCTATAATTTATTAAATTATGAGTATAATTACCGTAAAATCAGTTAATGATACCACAAAATCATATCAATTTGTTGATAATGGTGAACCTATGCGAGGTGGTGTAAAGGATGTTTATTTTAGTCCTGACAAAAAATATGTTGTTGCTATTTTTAGAGACAAATTAGACTTTAATCAGAAAGAGCGACTTCAAAAAATAACCAATTACTATTTGCCTCAAATTCAAAGTAAGGAAGCGGGAGATTATTACTTAAATGAAGTTTTTCGATGGCCAACAGATGTTATTGAGCATAATAATCTAACGGGAATAATTGTTCCTATTTACAATTCAAAATTCTTCTTTAAAAAAGGATATGCCACAAGTGATTTAATTCAAGGCAAAGAAAAAAACGGCAAATGGTTTGCAGGCCCCAAATTCAGAAACCCGCAATTCCCCCTTAGGGTTGCGAATTCAGAATTAGGAGATTGGCTAAGTTATTTTCAAATTTCTGTTAATTTGACACGAGGAGTAAAAAAGATGCATGCAATGGGATTGGCTCATTCTGATTTATCATACAATAACGTTCTGATAGATCCAATTGAGAAATCAGCATGTATGATTGATTTGGACGGATTAGTAGTACCTGGACTATTTCAGGCTGAAGTAATCGGTACAGCGGAGTTTATTGCCCCAGAAGTGCTTTCGACTAAACATCTAAACAAAACAGATCCGAACAGAAAATTACCAAACAGATTAACCGATCTACATGCCTTACCTGTACTTATCTATATGTTTTTATTGCATCGTCATCCTTTAAAAGGAGGCAAAGTTCATGATTTAGATACAGAAAAGGATGATTTATTGTCTATGGGTGAAAAAGCTATGTTTATAGAACATCCTACAGATAGTACAAATAGGCCTAAACTCAATCAGGTTTCCAAATGGGATTTACCTTGGGCAGATATTACTAAGTTGCCTTACACAGTTACCGGACCGTATCTAAAAATATTATTTGATAAAGTATTTATAGAAGGATTGCACAATCCGATGCAAAGGCCAACCGCCGAAGAATGGGAAATTGCTTTATTGAAAACAACCGATTTGATGCAGAAATGTCATAATGTTTCCTGCGAACAAAAGTGGTATGTTTTTGACAATACCAATACTCCAAAATGTCCATTTTGCGGAACAGCTCACAAAGGTACACTTCCGGTTCTAGACTTATATTATCAATTCCAAGAAACTATTTGGAAACCGGAAAATCATAGATTAATGGTTTATAATGATCAATACTTGTTTCAATGGCACGTTAATCGTAATATTGCCAGAAGTGAAAAACTAACCCCGGAACAGAAAGTTCCTGTTGGTTATTTCACTTTTCACAATAATAAATGGGTGTTGGTTAATCAAAAACTAACCTCTTTAAAAGATGTCACAGAAGATAAAGAAATACCTATCGGTGCAATGGTAGAGCTTACCGATGGAAAAAAAATCCTTCTTTCAAAAGAAGAAGGAGGAAGAGTAATAGTGATTACAATGGCAAATAAATAAAAACAATTAAAAACAAAAATTAACTTAATAAATAACAAATGAACCAACATCCCATTTTCTCAGAACATCCTGGATTAATAGCCGTTTTTGCAGTCGCAGTAGTTATAATGCTATTACTAGATTTAGGTATTTTCAATAAAAAAAGTCATGTAGTAAGTAATAAAGAAGCAATAACCTGGTCACTGGTATGGATCAGTTTAGCAATGGTTTTTAGTGGTTTAATATACTACTTCGCTGGTTCAGCAAAGTTTTATGAATTTCAATCTGCCTATTGGATTGAAAAAGCCCTTTCAGTAGATAATCTTTTTGTATTTATATTAGTATTCAAATTTTTCGATGTCGCGAATCAGAATAAACATAAAGTTTTATTTTGGGGTATTATAGGAGCATTAGTTCTAAGAGCTATTTTCATATTCTCTGGTGCTTTCTTGATTGAACTTACCTATTTAAACAAACTTTTAAGCCTTGTTGGAATGGAGGGATTTAAATATGATATTAACTTAATCATGACTGCCTTTGGGTTGTTCTTAGTTTATGCAGGTATAAAATCATGGTCTGCTGGCGATGAGGATGATGACGAAGATTACAACAATACAAGAGGTGCAAGATTAATCAGACGATTTTTTAGCGTAAGCGATAAATATGATGGTGATAAATTTTTCACGATCGAGAACGGAAAAAAATTGGCAACGCCACTTTTAGTTGTTGTAGCAGTAATTGAGTTTACCGATTTACTTTTTGCTGTAGATTCAATACCTGCAATATTTGCAATATCTAACGATCCATTTATTTTGTACACTTCAAATATTTTTGCGATTTTAGGTTTAAGAGCGTTATTTTTCTTACTTGATAACTTTATTCATTTATTTAGTAAATTACAATATGGCTTAGCTATAATACTTGCATTTATTGGAGTTAAAATGATTATATCTCCATTTTACCACATTGAATCTCTTTATTCATTAATTGTTATTGGAGGTGTTTTATTAATATCTGTTTTAGCATCAATCATGTTACCAGAGCCAAAAGAAGCATAAAAATTAACATGTTGTCATAAAAAGAGGTCGTCTAAAAAGTAATTTTTTGGAGGCCTCTTTTCTATTGAGTCAAATTATATAATCAGTTTTATTAAAATTAAAGTTTGTTTTATAAATTTAGGTAATCTAATGCTTTCTTTTTAAATTTCTGACATCTCACCCAAAACCTTAAAATCTTCTAGTAAAAGGTTCGAATTTTGTACCATAAGGTTTCACTTAACCGATCAAGTATTTTTTTATATACTTGGTCGGTTTTTTATTTCTATATTATTGAATTATAGTTATTTACCTTATTTTTGTCTCATTATCGCATTTTTAAATTTTTTTGATCTTATTATTTTAAGTCAATGAATTTTTCGTTACTTATTTGTTAATACACTGTAAATCAATTTATTATAATCTTGTTTTTTCGTTTTTATTACAATTGGTTCGACATTGTCCTTTTATGATAGGTAATAGGATTCGAACCTTTTTTAAATGGTTGATTTGTAGTGCTTTATTATGGTTTTAAACGCAACAGTACTGTGAAAAAATCAAATAAAGTTATATTTTTATAAAAAAGTAGTTTCAAAAGCAATTCAGCTCTAAAATTCGAACCATTAAAGAGTAAGGGAAAAACAGTTTTTGCTTTATTTTCATATACCTAACTGTTTTTAGTGTCGTCATGTATTGAATGAGATTTAAATTCCAAATAAAATCATCTTCTTAACAAAATAGACAATTTTAGATGCAATTTTCGGTGAGATAGTTGAATCATTTGATTGATAATGACTAATGATTTTTAAATATTTTTCTTTAGCCTCTGAAACTCTAATATCAATATTTTCTAAATCCTGATATTTAAGATTCGTCTTAATGTTAAAAATGATTTTCAAAGGAGTATAAAGCATATCTTAAAAATCACCATCTCTATTTAAAATAATTTTAGAAGGGAATAGAAGATTAATTAGTTCCCTTTTGACCAGAGTATCTGATTTGTTATAAAAATCAGAAAAGTTTTCCAATATCATTGGAGTTTGACTACTGTTATTCTTAGAAGAGAATGAACTTACAGCAAGAAGCTGGAGTTCTTTTATGCAATCATTTAGTTTGTTTTTACAATTGGTTTCAATAGTAAGATAGTCATCATAATCAATATCTGTTCTGGTGAATAGATCACGTGCATTCACTATTTTGTCTACTAATTTCCCTGCATTTAATCTGATACGTGTCTGCTCAGAATTATTATCATTATGAAAACCGTAATAAAGATCTTTTAAAATTTCTCTGGACAATTCAAGATAAGGTTCTACTGGAATTAATTTTTCAAGAAACATTAGAAAACTATGATTTATCAAATCTGCTCTTACTCGGAATTTACACCTTAATGAGCAGTGATAGTAGTAATATCTTTCATATCTCCCCTTTGAAGCACTGCCGGTTAATATTTTAGAACAACTGGACAGAGTAAAAATCCCCTTAAGACAAGTTGATCTACTATTTTTACTTTCCCGGATACTTTCTTTACTCTTTTTTTGTTTAGAATTTCCTGTACATGATCAAATAGAAATGGTGAAATAAGCCGTTGATGTAAACCATTAACAATGTATTTTTTGTCAGTTCCAAATTCGGGAACTATTATTTTTCCGCAATAAACAGGGTTTTTTAATAATGACCAAAAGTTACTTCTGCTACATTTGAGCCCTGCTATAATAGATTGATTGAAAATGTAGTTTACGCTGTACTCACCCTTAGCCACAGTTTCAAATACATATCGCAGGATTAAAGTCTCGGGTTCATGCAGTGCAATATATTTATGTCCAGTTACCGACAATCTGTTTTGATAACCCAATGGAGCTCGACTAGTCCATTTGTCTTCTTGTTTAGCTTTGTGGATGCCTAAGCGTACATTGTTACTTCTTCGATCATTTTCTACTTCAGATGTTTCAAGATACACAGCCAGCATTATTTTACTTTCTGGAATTGTTAAATCGATAGGTTGATCAATAGCTTGTGGACTGATTCCGATATTTTTAAGTTTTTGAATCATGTAATAGGCATCAGCAATATTTCTGCTGAATCTATCCCAACTTGTAAAAAGTACTAGATCAACCCCTGATTTACCTCCTTTAAGATTTGTGAATAATTTTTGCCATTCAGGCCGATTAAATGTCTTTGCTGAATAATCCTCGAAAATCTTTTCTTTAATTTTAATACCATTCAAGTTACAGTACTTTTCTAATCTATCTGCTTGGCTACGTTGAGAGAATCCTTTGATAGCCTGTTCATCTGTACTAACTCTGATATATAAATAAGCATTTTTCATAACAAAAATTTTTTGTAATGATGTCTTGATTTGCTTTTAGAGTAGTATATCTACGTATCTCAATTG
Source organism: Flavobacterium glycogeni (assembly GCF_048286775.1). Taxonomy (NCBI): domain Bacteria; kingdom Pseudomonadati; phylum Bacteroidota; class Flavobacteriia; order Flavobacteriales; family Flavobacteriaceae; genus Flavobacterium; species Flavobacterium glycogeni. The sequence goes on along the minus strand of NZ_JBLVPV010000008.1, from coordinate 117,453 downwards.
CTTATATGTATTTACGAAAATAATACTGTTTTGGATAAATTATTAAATGATATTAGTGACTTTAAATTATAAATAAACAGGTATAAATACGCAGTGGTTGATCTTTGTTAATCGATACTTTTGAAAGACAATATGGTTTTCCGTAAAAAAGATTCGTATTAAAGAATAATATTTGTTTACTTTTAATTAGTATAAAATGGTTCTCACTTGGTTTTTATTTGATAGTATGTCATTTCGAAAAAAGAAATCAAAACAAATATTCTTAAAATTTTTTTTTAAAAAAGTTAATAAAAAAAGTACTACTTTTAACATGTTTTCTAGTTTGAAATTTGATATTCTATTTGCAAATGATATCCGATACTTTAAAAATTCATACCGAATATACTGCTACTTCCCGATACAGAAATTAATAACCTAGTGTTTACTGGGGTTAACAGTTTTCGAGGTACAAATTAAGAACAAAATAAAACGAAACAACAACAAACAAACTTTTATCCATTATTTCAATTGAAGGACATTTTGTTAATCTGTGGTAAATACCTTTTTTAAAGAACACATTAACCCAGTGGTTGAAGTAAATTTATAAAATTTTGTGATACATTATAATATTTTTAAATGTCTCTTTAGGTTGTTCTAATTCTATAAGCAATGGTTCGACTCCTTATCGCCCACAATAATTTACACTTTACCTTTTATGGGGCATTTTTTGAGCTTCAGAAGTAAATTTATTTTGTTAAATGATTATCTTGATGACTATCAATAAATTTCCTATTTTATAGTCTATCGTTATGGTTTGCCATATAAAAAAGATCAATTGATATTTGAATTGACATCGGTGTTCTCCACTACAGCCTATATATCCTTTGAATCTTGATAAAATTTTGAAGGAGATATATTTTTTATTAAACGGAATTGTTTGTTAAAATGAGAAGGGCTATTATAACCACTTAAATAGGCGGCTTCTGTAATAGCATAATTATCTTCCCTAATTAATTTACAGGCATATCCAATTCGTATTTCATTTAGAAAAGACGAAAATGTTTTTTTTGTCCTATTTTTAAAATAACGGCAAAAGGCGGTTTTATTCATGGAAGCAATTTCCGCCACTTCGTCTAAAGTTATTGGATTAGAAAAATTATCCATGATATATTCGAACACCTGATTAATTTTCAAATCACCGTTAAATATGGTTTCCTTAAACAAAGGCGTGGCCAGCAGTTTATATTCACTTGATTTGGAAGCAAAATACAGAATGTCAATAAAAGACAACAGTCGCTCCATGCCTTCAAATTCTAACAGCTTTTCTATTTTGTCTGTCATTTTTTTTCCAGTTTCATTCTGAAAAGAAATACCCCTTTCTGCATTTTTAAAGAGCTCCTTAAGTTTAACGGATTCCGGCAGTTCCAAAAATTTAGTGCCTAAAAAGGTGGAAGGAAATTGAATTATAATTGCCGAGCATTTCATCTTTGAAGGATTTATTTTTTTTGGAGGATCGCTTCTCCAAACATGTGAAAGTTTTTCTCCTACTAAAATAACATCCCCTTTCGAAAAAGTTTCTATTGAGTCTCCAACAAACCTTTTCCCGTGTCCCTTTAAAATCACAACGAGTTCAAGCATATCATGAAAATGCCACTTATCATTAAAATGAGTAAGCTTGTCTTTTCGGATATGGAAAGCTTGTCCAATAGGGTCTTCTAGTTTTCTAAAATTTGCCTTCATGCGATAAATAAATGGTATAAGGCAAATATAAAGAATGCTTTTGATAATTGAGAACAAGTAAGCGTAATAATGTTGATATATCTTTGATTTTTAAAATTAACCAAAAATTTAACTAAAAAAACAACTAATTATGAAAGCAAAAGTTAATAAACTTTTAATTCTGTTTGCGCTATTCACGGTGAGCCTGACCTTTGCACAGGGCGAAAGCGTGAAAGGCAAATTGACATCTTCGGGGAGTGGATTGCCATTACCTGGGGTAAATGTTATTGTAAAAGGGACGCAAAATGGAACTACTACCGGCTTTGACGGTAATTTTGTTCTTAAAAATGTATCGCCTAAAAGTGTTTTGGTCTTTAGCTTTATTGGGTACAAAACTCAAGAAATCGTAATAAAGAATCAAAAAGATTTATCGGTTAGTCTAACCGAAGATTCAGCTAAATTGGACGAAGTGGTTGTTAGGGCTTTTGGTACCCAAAAGAAAGCAAATCTTACAGGTTCTATTTCCACAGTTAAAATGGGGGATGCAGTCAACAGGCCAATCACAAATGCTACACAGGCTTTAGCCGGTAAAGCGGCCGGGGTTGTGGTTACACAAAACTCAGGACAACCAGGAGCTGATCAAGCTGCTATTCGAATCAGGGGGATTGGAACCCTTGGAAACAATAATCCTTTGGTGATTATTGATGGTTTAACAGGGCGCCTTAGCGATGTCAATGCTGCGGATATTGAAACTATGACTGTTTTGAAAGATGCTGCCTCGGCTGCCATATATGGTTCCAGGGCTGCTAATGGCGTGATATTGGTTACTACCAAGGCCGGAAAAAAAGGGGAATTTAAAGTAAGCTATGATGGGTATACCGGTATTCAAGCGGGTACTCGTAAAAAGGATTACGTGACTAATTCGGTTCAATTTATGGAATTGTTTAATTTGGCAAGATTTAATGAATCTCCAACCGCTGCACCGACATATTCAGCGGCCAATATCGATAAATTCAGAAATGGAACGGATCCTTATTTGTATCCCAATACGGACTGGCAAGATGAATTGTATCGTCAGGCTCAAATTTCGAGTCACAATCTAAGTGTGAGAGGTGGAGGAGATAAAACGACCTATTCCTTTTCAGTGGGACATATTAATCAAGAAGGAATCCTATTGGGTACCGACACTAAGAATTACTCAGCCCGATTAAATTTGGATACCAAGGTCTCTGATAAATTCAATTATTCTTTGAAAATTTCCGGAAGGCACGATGATACCAACCAACCTGTTACTGGCTCTGGGACGGTTATAGGTTGGATAGACCGAGCTTCGCCTATGCAAAGCCCGCGTTTGGCAGATGGAAGTTATGGTTCTGCATGGATAGGTTTTCAAGATACTACGCAGCCCCTTGCAGGTGCTTTGGAGGGGAAAAACAGAACCGAATATGATAAACTGATAGCAAATTTGTCCGGAGAATACGAACTTCTTAAAGGCTTGAAATTAAAAAGTACCTTAGGAATAGAAACGGAGCATAATTTAAGAAGCGTTTTTAGGCCTCAAATTAAACTTGTTAGACCTACGAATGGTACTGTTTCTCTTTTAAATGTGGGAGGTCTCCCTTTGTCTGCTTCCAGGAGTTATGGTACAAGACGAGACATTACCTTTTTATCAACATTAAATTATAAAAAGACTTTTGGAGAGCGTCATAATTTTGATCTACTGGGAGGTTTTAGTCAAGAGACGCGCAAGTTTAAAACTGTAGGTGCGACTAAGGATGGACTTCCAAGTAATGCACTCCAAGAAATAGACGCAGCCTCTTTAAATCCTCAGTCTTTTGGATCATCTGTAAATTTCGGACTACAATCTTATTTCGGGAGATTGAATTATGACTTCGATAGCAGGTACCTTTTTGAAGCCAATCTGAGATACGATGGGTCATCTAATTTTGGTGAAGGCCATAAATGGGGAACTTTCCCTTCCGTCTCAGCGGGATGGAATATCTCTAATGAAGCATTTATGAAGAATGTAACTTTTATAGACAACCTAAAATTAAGGGCATCTTGGGGGGAATTAGGAAATCAAGAAATAACACCGAACCAATATAGTTCTATTTATAATCTAGGACAACAATACTCCTACGGTGGTGTTTTGGCTGGTGGTGCTGCCCAAACCAATTTGTCAAATCCTGTTGTCACTTGGGAAACTTCTGCCCAAACTGATTTTGGATTGGATCTAAGCATCTTGGATGGAAAACTGGACTTGGTGGCCGATTATTATAAAAAAACGACTACGGGTATTTTACGTCCAACCGTTATTTCTGGAGTTATTGGCGGTTTGTCAGCTCCTTTGGTAAATTTGGCATCCGTGGAAAACAAGGGGTTTGAATTTTTATTGAACCACAAAAACAACATTGGCGACTTTAAGTACAGTGCCAGTGTGAACTTTACCACCAATGATAATAAAGTTACCAAAATTGCGGCTCCGCAATATGATGAGTATAGCAGGTTAGCTGAAGGCAGCTCCATTAATGAGTTTTATGTGATTAAAATGGCGGGTATTTTTCAAAATGCTGCGGAGGTAACTGCTCATGGAGCTCAACCTACCGCAAAACCGGGAGATATTAAATTTGAAGATTTGAACAAAGATGGTGTAATTGATAATTCAGACAAGCAGGCTATGGGACAATCCATACCAAAATACACCTATGGTTTTGATTTGTCCGCTTCATACAAAGGATTTGATTTTTCCATGCTTTGGATAGGGGTTGAGGGCGAAAAGGCAATCACCGAACACGAACAAAAGCCGTTTTTTAACGGTGCGGGAATATCAAAATTTTGGGTAGAGAATTCTTGGACTCCGGAAAAACCAAATAACAGTTATCCAAGATTGGTTAGATCGAGTAATTATGTTAATAATGCTTGGAGGCCTTCATCATTTCTACTTCAAGATGCTTCTTTTCTTAGAATGAAAAACATCCAATTGGGCTATTCCTTACCCGATGCATTCTTGGAAAAAATACATATTAACAAATTTAGAATCTATATCAATGCAACTAACCCATTAACTTTTACGAAGTATAGAGGATTAGATCCTGAGAAAGACCGTTTTGGAGGCAGGGGAGCTTATTCTAATGTGCAAGTGTATTCTTTGGGTTTTAATATTTCTTTATAAACGGAACAGAAAAAAATAAAAAAATACAATATGAAAACATATGTAAAATTAATCTTGGGGACATTTTTCGTCCTTACCTCTTGTGACAATGAGGTTTTGGAAGTGGCTTCCACTACACAAATTTCTTCGGAAACGTTTTGGAAAACTGAAGCTGATGTTCGTTTAGCTGTAAACGGGGAATATAGCGCATTAGCTAATGTGGAAGAAAATTACATCTATTATGATGTACTTTCGGATAATGCGTATGGGAACTATCCATGGGAAGGGTATAAAGCCATTGCTGATGGAACACATAGTCCAAGAAGTGGCGGCGCTATTGATTGGATGTGGGCTAATTGTTTTAGTGGTATTGGTAGAGCTAACGTGGTTCTTGATAATTATGAAAAAGTTGGAAACCTTAGTGATGCCTTCAAAAAATCGGTTAGAGGGGAATCGTTGTTTTTAAGAGCCTATTTTTATTTCAGATTAACAGAATTCTACGGAGGGGTGCCTATAATTTTAGAAAGCCCGAAATTAGCGCATGCTGAAATACCAAGGGATACTAAGGAAAATGTGGTAAACCAGATACTCAAAGATTTGGATGAGGCAGCAACTTTATTGCCATCAACCCAGCCTGAAACAGGAAAAGCAACCAAGGGAGCTGTCAAAGCTTTAAAAGCCAGAGTATTATTATACAATCAGAAATGGTCCGAAGCTGCGGCTACGGCTCAAGAAGTTATGAGCATGGGGTATTCTTTGTTTCCAAATTATAGGGATTTATTCCGTGAAGCAAATGAAAATAATAATGAGGTTATTTTTGATGTGCAATTCAAATCACCGGAAAAAGGGAATTATTTTGGACTGTACCTCGCAAGTTATACCCTTGGAGGCTGGTCTTCTATTGTGCCACTAAAGAACTTGGTAGATGATTATGAAATGACCGATGGTAAGTCTATAAGTCAATCTCCTTTGTATAATGCAAGTACTCCATACAATAACAGGGATCCAAGGTTAAAACAAACTATTTCTGTTCCGGGGGCCACGATCAATGGAATTGCTAATCATGTGGGGGAATTTGGCGGATTTATGTTCAAAAAATACACAGAATATGATGAAACTGGTGTATTAGGTGCACCATCTGATGCAGTTGCAGCCGGGATTAATGCAATCATATTTAGATATGCTGAAATATTATTGACTTATGCAGAAGCAAAAAATGAAGTATCCGGTCCAGATCAATCCGTTTATGATGCCATTAATCTGGTTAGAACGAGAGCAACTGTAAACATGCCACCAGTTACCCCTGGATTGTCCAAAGATCAAATGCGTCAGGTCATTAGACATGAACGCAGGATTGAGCTTACCCTTGAAGGAACAAGATATTCCGATATAAGACGTTGGAATACTGCTGAGGGAATTTTAAATGGACTTGCTGATCCGGGAGGAATAAGAGTTTTTGTAAGTAAAGATTATCTATGGCCTATTCCGGGGGGAGAATTTGACATTGCAGGGACTAAATTGGTTCAAAACCCAGGATACGGTAATTAAATATTTGAGTTAGTTTGTTAAAATGAAGGTAATAAACTACCCCTGAAAATCTTGGGGTAGTTTATTTAATTTCCATTTGAAGAGACAATAATTGAAACAAAAAATAAATTAAAATAAATAGATATGGAAACTGCATTTTGGAAGAATGATGATGAACTTTTTGAGATTGTCCGTGAGGAGCTTTATACCGCAGTGGTAGGCGATATTATGGATAAGTTGGGATTGTTACACCAATTCTTATCACCAAAAATACAACCTTTAAGAGACGATATGTTTGTAATTGGGCGTGCTATGACTGTCTTGGAAGCCGATGTGGTTTCGGATTCCAGCAGCAATAACCCTGTTTTAAACAGACCCTTTGGGCTAATGCTCGAAGCTTTGGATGATTTGAAAAAAAATGAGGTATATGTTTGTACGGGTTCTTCTCCATCGTATGCTTTATGGGGTGAATTAATGGCTACCAGGGCCCAGATATTGGGTGCGGCAGGTGCTGTTGTTGATGGATATTCGAGAGATACCAAAGGAATATTGGAATTGAATTTCCCTTCCTTTTCTTATGGACGTTACGCCCAAGATCAAGCCCCACGTGGAAAAGTGATTGACTTTCGTGTGCCAATAGAGATGAATGGGGTGCGCATTAATCCAGGAGACATTATTATAGGAGATATTGATGGAGTATGTGTGGTACCAAAAGAATCTGAAGTAGAAGTGTTTCGCCTTGCAATAGAAAAAGCAAGAGGCGAGAAAATGGTGCAGAAAAAAATACAGGAAGGAATGAGCACTGTTGATGCTTTTGCCAAATTTGGTATTATGTAAGATAAAAAAGGTTTAGTTTTATATACTCTCTAATTTGTATGACATGGATTTATACAGGAATTCTTTTGTCTTTCTTGATAATAAAAATTTTAAATCGTAAATAAAGTGAAGAAAATAATAGTAATAACAATTTTCAGTTGGTTCATTTCTTTTTGTCAAGCAAGTGCGCAAACAAAAAACATAATGGGCTTTGATGTGCCTGTAATTACCCCATTTGCATCAACAATTTCAGGAGTTGCTTCTCCAAGGATTTCTTTAAATGGCAGTTGGGGATTCGATATTAAAGAACAATCTCAAAAAGGGAAGAATATTCAGGTACCAGGGGAGTGGGAAATGCAAGGCTATACAGTAAACGAAGGTCAAACAGCTATATATTCCAAACGTCTTGATATTCCCGCCGATTGGAAAGGAAAACAGATTAAAATTCGTTTTGATGGTGTAAGTTCACACGGTTTAGTAAAACTAAACGGAAAAAAATTAGGGGAACACGAAGGCAGTTTTGTTCCTTTTGAAGTGGATCTTACGAGTGCTTTAAATTATAAAAATGATATATTGGAAGTAGAAGTTCAAGCTTTGACTGTAAGCGATCGTTTGGCTTGCACTTCCCAATATGCCTGTCATACGGTAGGTGGATTGTTAAGAAAAGTGACACTATTTGCAGTTGTTCCCGTACATGTTACGGCTGCGACAATTAATACAATTTTTGATGAAGAATATAAAAATGCATCGCTTGTTATTGGAAGTTCTATTTTAAATAATTCGGCTGTTTCGGGAAATGCACAGTTGCAGTTTACCCTTTTTGATGCAAATGGAAAAATTGTGGCAAAAAAATCTTCAGCACTTGCAAAAGGAATCAATATAAACGGTACCAATGATGTTGAAACGACTTTGGCAATCAAAACACCAAAACATTGGAATCCGGAGCATCCTTATTTATACAAGTTACAAACCGATTTGTTGATCGACGGAATCAAACAACAAACAAATGAACAAAGAGTTGGCTTTCGCCAAATCCTTATCAACGGCAACCAGGTTTTTGTAAATGGTAAACCTATAAAATTACATGGAGTAAACCGCCATTCAGTTCATCCTTTAACAGGACGAAGCATTTCTCCTGAATTGGATAGAAAAGATGCGGAATTGTTTAGGGCAGCCAATTGTAATTATATCCGTACCTCACATTATCCTCCGTCCGAAGAGTTTTTGAATGCGGCGGATGAGTTGGGATTGTTTGTGGAAAGCGAAGCTTCATTAACATGGATCCAGCATCATGCATCTCCTATCTGGAAATTGTGGAATTATACCGATGAAAAATTCCTTCCTTTCATGGTTCGTGCCAACATGGATAATGTATTGGCGGGACGTAATCATCCTTCCATAATCATTTGGTCATTGGGGAATGAATCAAGATGGAGCCCGCTGTGGGAAAAAGTAAATGTGGTGGTAAAACAAATGGATAAATCAAGACCAACCAGTTTTCACGATCAGTGTTGGGGAGGTTTCAATAACGCCGGCAGTAAAGCTGATATTGCCAATTACCATTATCCTGGTATCGATGGGCCAAAAGCAACGGACACAATGTCCCGTCCCACATTGTTTGGGGAGTATTCGCATCTAACGACCTATAATCGTAGGGAATTGTTGTCGGATCCAGGGGTTCGCAGTGCCTACAATGCACCGCTTGTACAGTTTTATGATTCTATTTATCATCACAAAGGGAATTTAGGAGGCGCGATATGGAGTGGTATCGATGATACTTTTCACATGCCGGACGGAAGAATTGTAGGGTATGGCCCTTGGGGTCCGCTGGATGCTTGGAGAAGACCAAAACCGGAATATTATGGTGTGAAAAAAGCCTATTCTCCAGTTCGAATTACTAATGTAAACTGGTCAACATTGCATAAAGGATATGTTGAATTGACTATAGAAAACCGTTATGATTTTACGTCTCTTAAAGAGGTAACCATCGAAGTAAAAATAAACGGTGTTTCAAAATCAGTTTCGTCAGATATACCTGCCCGTGGCAAGGGAATTTTAAGAATTCCTGCAGCCAAAAATGTTAAGGAATTGTATGTTTCGTTTACAGATCCGCGTGGTTTTATGGCGGATGAAGAGAAATATGAAAACACGACTATTACAGAAGAGCAAGATAAAAAAGTAGTGGTTTCTTTTTCCGAAAATGAATCGGCTATAACGGTAAAGCAGGGTGATGTGAGTTATTTAATCAATAAAATAACGGGTGTCATTACCAATGTAACAAAGAACAACCAGACCGTATTGACACAAGGTCCTGTATTTTGTCTGGTACCGATGAATAGTGAAGATGGCGGAAAACCCAATGTAGCGGGTGAAACGTATCAGAATAATATTTATCCTGTAAAAAATTATCCGCTGTACACTTTGTTTGCAAAAGATCTCGCAATCAAACAAACTGACGAAGGGGTTCGAGTGGATATGAAAACGACTTATACCAATGCCAAAGGAAAGCAATCTTATTTATTTACAACCGATGGAAAATTGGTGACGGAATATGAGGTAGAATGCGGAGATTATGATGTGAGCCCATATCAGTATGGTTTATTGATGCAGTTGCCAAAACAATTTGAGCAGTTAAGCTGGAAAAGAAAAGGGGAATTCACTATCTATCCTGAAAATGACATCGCAAGAAACGAAGGAACGACTATGCTAAATGCAAAACATGTAAATGGGGTAGAAGAGCCTGGAGTTGTCCCTAATGGCGATTGGAAGGATGATGCCAATGATTTAGGAAGCAATGATTTCCGTTCGACAAAAAGATATATCAAATCGGCAGTATTGCAGGATAAAATGGGGAACAATGTCAAAGTATTGTCTAATGGTTCCCAAGCTTCCAGAAGCTGGTTGCAAGACGAACACATACAATGGCTGATTGCAGATTACAGCAATACAGGTTCTGAACCTTTTTACGGTTCACCGCATACCGATGGCCGAATAAAAACGAAAAACAAAACGTTAAAGGGAAAATTGACACTTACAATTAAATAAACGGATGAAAAAGATTTTTGCAATTTTAATTTTTGCAGTCACGGCTTCTGCCGTAAATGCACAGCAATTTATTGCCGAAGCACAACCTGCTCTTCAGCATGGTCTTCATTTTAAGTCACTCCCAACAACATGGGATGAAGGGATTCCTCTTGGAAATGGAATGGTAGGTGCCTTGGTATGGCAAAAAGGAAATAATTTGCGCATGTCATTAGATCGTGCTGATTTATGGGATATGCGACCGATGAAAGGTATTCATCGTAAGGAGTTTAGTTATAAATGGGTAGAGGAACAGGTAAAAAAGAAAGAGTACGGCATTGTACAAGAATATTTTGATTCCCCCTATGATAATGAATCCGCTCCGAGTAAAATACCGGGAGGTTCTTTGGAATTTGAGATTCAAAATTGGGGAGCAGTGTCCTCTGTAAACCTTTCCCTTAAAGATGCTTTGTGTGAAGTGAAATGGGAAAATGGAACATTTTTGAAAACCTTTGTACATGCTAATCAACCCGTTGGATGGTTTCGTTTTGAGAATCTTAAAAATGAATTTGTCCCTCATTTAATTGCACCTAGGTATCAGGGCGAAGTAAAAGTATCTGGTGATCCGGTAGGAGGTGATGACTTAGCACGCTTGGGTTATAAGCAGGGTAAAGTTACCGAACAAGGAAACACAATTACATATGAACAAGAGGGATGGGGAGGATTTAAGTATCAGATAAGTTTAATCTGGAGAAAAATAGACAATTCTACTATAGAGGGAGTATGGAGTGTTACTTCTCAATACCCGAAGAAAAAAATAAATCCAATTGCGGGCAGTATTGTCAAAAAAACCATATTAAGGGGATATAATACTGATTTAAGCAGTCATATTTCATGGTGGAAAAAGTTCTGGAATCAGTCGGCTATTCAGATACCTGACAGCTTACTGGAAAAACAATGGTATCTGGAGCAATACAAGTTTGGGTCAGCAGCCCGAAGAGGTGCTCCGCCTATTTCTTTACAGGCGGTTTGGACGGCTGATAATGGTCGCTTGCCGCCATGGAAAGGTGACTATCACCATGATCTGAACACGCAATTGAGTTACTGGCCTTCTTACAGCGGCAACCATATGGAAGAGGCGATGGGATATATTGATCATCTGGAGGAAAATAAAGCCAATTATAAACGCTATACCAAAATGTATTTCGGAACAGATGGTCTGGCAGTACCTGGAGTAACTACCTTGGATGGCACTGAAATGGGGGGCTGGATTCAATATTCACTTTCCCCTACAGTATCTGCCTGGTTAGGACATCATTATTATCTGCACTGGCGTTACAGTATGGATCGTAAATTCTTGAAGCAAAAAGCCTATCCATGGATTAAAGATGTAGCTAAGCATTTGGAACAGATCACTGTAAAAGATGAGAAAGGCTTTCGAAAATTGCCGATTAGTTCCAGCCCGGAGATCAATGATAATGACATTTCTGCCTGGTTTAATCAAAATACCAATTATGACTTGGCGCTGATGAATTTTACTTTCAAAGCAGCAACGGAATTGGCTGAGGAGTTGGGGCTAAAACAGGAAGCGATTCACTGGAAACAAATACTAAATGAATTTCCCGATTATGCTCTTACTGCAAATAGCGAAATGATGTTTTCACCAACATTGCCTTATAAGGAATCACACCGACATTTTTCCCATCTGATGGCAATACATCCTTTAAGCCTCGTTAAGTGGGAAGATGGGGAAAAAGCCCAATCCGTTATCAAAAACACGATTAGCTTGTTAGAGAAGGTTGGACCGGATTACTGGTGTGGCTATTCTTATTCATGGCTGGGAAATATAAAAGCAAGGGCTAAAGATGGAGTAGGTGCGGCTAAAGATCTGGAAATTTTTGCCAAAGCTTTTTGTCTTAAGAATAGCTTTCATGTCAATGGAGATCAGACCAAATCAGGGTATTCAAAATTTCAATACCGTCCGTTTACACTTGAAGGTAATTTCGCATTTGCGGCCGGTTTACAGGAAATGTTACTACAAAGTTATGCGGGTTTTATAGAGGTCATGCCTGCCGTTCCTGCAGCTTGGAAGGATATTTCTTTTGATAAACTCCGTGCCGAGGGTGCTTTTCTTGTCAGTGCGAAAAAGAAAGACGGTTTAGTAGATGAAGTGAAAATTATTGCGGAGCAAGGGGGGAAAACCAAACTAAAAATGCCTTTTAAAACGTGGTTTGCCAATTCAAAATATCAGGCCGAAGCTATACAGGTTTCAGATGGCTTTATTGAATTGAATTTTAAAAAGGGCGGGTGGATTGTATTAAAGAATGGGTATGAATAAAAGGTGATAGACCATGAGTGAAGAATCCTATTTTATGGAACCAAAGGACAGCCTTATTTATATACGTTGAAAACAGAATTAATTACAGCCGGAAAAATAGTTCAAAAAATAGTAAAGGAACGACAGTTATAAAATTAATTCAAAAAAAATAAATACATATTATGAAAATTACAGATGTAAAAGTGTGGATGGTAGAAGGTGTCAAATACAACTGGACACTATTGAAAATTTATACCGATACTGGGCATACCGGTGTGGGAGAAGCGACCAACTGGCCAGGAAGTCCAATCGTTTATAACGCAGCAAAGCATGTGGGTGAAAGAATCATTGGACTTGATCCAATGAAGACCGATTTTATCTGGACAAAATTATACCGTGATCTCAATTGGATAGGCCCCTATGGCGCCAGTTTGTGTGCCATTAGCGGAATTGACATGGCTTTACTTGATTTAAAAGGAAAAGTATTAGGCACTCCATGTTATGAATTATTGGGCGGTGCTTTTAGAAAAGATATCTTATTGTATGCCAACTATTGGTTTACCGGAGGTGGACATAATGCCGAAGATTATGCAATGCAAGCCAAAAAGGTTAAAGAGGCAGGATTCACGGGTTTAAAGTTTGACCCTTTTGCGCATACCAATTATTTGTATGGGGAAGATTTGTCTTCAAACCTTACGCTTACCGCGGCGCAACAGGATTTAGCTTTTAATGTTAGTAAAGCGGTTCGTGATGCCGTAGGGCCAGATTTTGATATTATGATCGAAACGCATGCCATGTTGAATTATCGTGTGGCCGTAAAAATGGCACAACGGTTATCGGAATTGGATATTACTTGGTATGAAGAGCCTGCCGGTCCTGAAAGTGCTGATACATTAAGGGCGATGCGTGAACGTATCCCTTCCAATGTTTCTATTTGTGTTGGAGAAAGACACTACACCAGACACGGAATCCGTCCGGTATTGGAAAAAAATATTTGTGATATTATGATGCCGGATATTACCCGTTGCGGAGGTCCATCAGAAATGAAAAGAATGGCTACCATGATGGAGGCATACAATGTTTTATTGGCGCCACATAACCCTAATGGACCCTTGTCAACTTTGGCATCTGCCCATGTATGTGCGTCTGTTCCTAACTTTTTCCGTCAGGAATTTATGTTCAATGATGTGCCTTGGAGAGATACCGTGATTACCCATCCTATAAAAGATATGATTCACAACGGTCATCTGCAATTAAGTGACAGACCCGGTCTTGGAGTAGATTTAGTGGAAGAAGAAATGGAAAAACATCCAGGGATATTAATTCCTAGACCGGGTTTTTATGTGTAAATTTCTTAGGAAGATAATTAATGATTAAATAAAGATAATATTAGATTAATGTGTAAAATGAAGTAATTATATCTTTATGTTTATAAAAGTGTAAAAATTTAGTAAAAAATATAAGAAAATAATTTATCTGTCCAAGACTGAAAAAGTAATTTTAAATAGCATTTTTATTATTGAGGGGGTGTATTTAAAAAGTAGTTATCAACCGACTTAAATCAAACATTTTATGCCAATTAAATCAATACAGCGACGTGATTTTTTAAAACAAACCAGTATTCTTACCGCTGGGTTGCTAGCTTCCCGTATGCAGGTTATCGCAGGTCCTTTTGCACCGGGTGAATCGGGCAATGGAAACATTCCGCTGGATAAAAAATTAGATCCTGAATGGATAAAATCATTATACAAACGAGGAACGGTTACCACTTATCTCAAAAGCAAAAATGAGTTGCAATACATCGGCATGCCTGTGGGTGGTATCAACTGTGGTACTGTTTATTTACGAGGCGATGGCAGGTTATGGCTCTGGGATATCTTCAACAAAAACCAGGAGGGCATTGAACCAAAGGAGGTAGAAATGCAATGGACAGGTAGTGCAAAAATTCGTCCACGTGATGGATCGGCCTATGTGGCACCGGCCAAAGATATTTATCCGTTGGAACAGGGCTTTGCTGTAAAAATAGAATACGCCGGTAAAAGCATTATAAAAAAACTGGCACAAGAAGATTGGGATGAGATCGCTTTTGAAGCCACTTATCCATTAGCCACCATCCGATACATTGATAAGGATCTTCCAGTAGAAATTTCACTGCAGGTATATTCTCCTTTCATTGCGTTGGATGAAGATAATTCCGGTTTACCCGCTACTGTTTTTTCATTTCATATCAACAATAAATCAACAACACCAGTAAAAGTATCGGTGATAGGTTGGCTGGAAAATAAGACGGCTATTTATTCTGCCAAAAAAGAAGAGCAGGAGCGTTTTACTAAAACCCTGTCTGCAAAAGGGTTTCATGCAGTGGAAGGGGGGGTACGTAATAAAAATAATTTTGCAACGGATATTCAACAACAGCCGGATTATGGAACCATGTGCATTGCATCATTGAATAATGCAGCGAAACTGAATACAACTTTATCATGGCCATTATCGGAAAATTCCTTTGATCATTTTGCCAATAATGAAGCGGTAAAAGCAACAGATGAAAAATTGATTGGTGCAGTCATCAATCAGCACCAACTGTTGCCCGGCAAAAATGTTTCTTCCCATTTTGTTATCAGTTGGTACTTCCCGAATCTGAAATTGAAGGGTATCGAAGGTGAAGGACGTTATTATCAAAATAAATTTAAATCGGCTGGTGAGGTATCCAGTTATATTCAACAGAATTTTAAAAAGCTGTCATCACAGAGCAGGTTGTGGAAAGAGACTTGGTATGATTCTACTTTGCCCTGGTGGTTTTTGGAAAGAACATTTTTGAATATTTCCACTCTCGCCACAACTACGTCCCATCGTTTTGATTCTGGTAGATTTTATGGATGGGAAGGAGTAGGCTGTTGCCCAGGAACCTGTACTCACGTGTGGCAATATGCCCAGGCGGTTGGCAGAATTTTTCCTGCATTAGAAAGAGATACGCGTGAAAGAGTTGATCTGGGACTGGGTTTTGTAGAAGAGAATGGGATGATATGGTTTAGGGCTGAAGCAGCAAAAAGCCCTGCTATTGACGGACAAGCCGGAACAATTTTACGCATCTATCGGGAACACCAGATGAGTGGTGACGATACATTCCTTAAAAACAATTGGGAGAAAATTAAAAAAGCAATTCAGTTTGTCATCAACCAGGATAAAAATAAAGACGGAATGGAAGACACACCAATGGAAAATACGTTGGATGCGGTGTGGGATGGAGAGATTGCCTGGATCGTAGGCTTGTGCATTGCCGCTGTAAAAGCTGGTGAAATGATGGCGAATGAAATGAATGATGTTTCTTTTGCTTTGGTATGTAAAGAGTATGTGGAGAAGGGAAGAAAAAACATGGAAGAAAAATTATTTAACGGCGAATATTTTATCCATCGTCCAGATGCAGAGAAAGGAAGGAAAAATAGTGGGTCATACAACACTTGTCATATTGACCAGGTGTATGGACAAAGTTGGGCTTTTCAGGCAGGATTAGGAAGAATATTGGATGGAGAAAAAACAAAAATGGCCTTACAATCTTTGTGGAAATATAATTTCACACCTGATGTAGGTTCTTATATTAAAGAGCATACAGGTGGTCGTCCCTATGCATTGGCGGGAGAAGGTGGTATGATTATGAACACTAATCCAAAAAATGAAGACAAACCTTACGGTGAAGGGGTGACGTGGCAGCTAGGATATTTCCATGAATGCATGAGTGGTTTTGAGCATCAGGTAGCAAGTCACTTGATGGCTGAGGATATGACCGATGAATCATTGGTTTTAACAAGAGTGATTCATGACCGCTATCATGCATACAAACGAAATCCGTTTAATGAAATTGAATGCAGTGATCACTATGCCCGTGCAATGGCAAGCCATGGTACATTTATTACGGCTTGTGGCTTTGAATATCATGGACCAAAGAGTTTTATCCGGTTTGCACCTAAGTGGAATAAGGAAAATTTTAAAGCACCGTTTGTTACGGCAAAAGGCTGGGGATCTTATTCGCAGAAAATTCAAAGTGGTAAACAAGCGCATCGTTTTGAAGTTAAGTATGGCGCACTGCGTTTACAAAAAATAAGTCTGCAAAAAATAGGAGAACTGCCGATAAAAAAAGTTATTGCAGTTATCGGTACACAAAAGATACAATTGAAATACCAGAAAAATGGAAATGATATCCTGCTGGATCTCATTAAACCGTTGACTATTCAAACCAATGAAACACTGATCATCACTATTCAATAATATTATGCTACTTAAAAAAAATATACTTTTATTGATCGCTGTAATGGCTTTGCTGTCTTGTAAGCAATCATTAGATACTGCAAAGCAGACTGATACTGCAAGCAAAGATTGGAAAACAGAATTTGATCAAACACTACCCTTGCTGGGTCATCGTAACTGGATTATTATAGCTGATAAAGCTTATCCACAACAGAATGCCGCAGGCATGGAAGTGATTAACACGAACGAAAATCTTTTGACTGTTTTAAAATATGTGTTGTATCAGGTGAATACGTCTACACATGTAAAACCTATTATTTACCGGGATAAGGAATTGCAATTTATTACTGAAGAGCAAGCAAAAGGTATAGGGGCATTCCGGACTGAATCAGAAAAAATGTTAAATATTGGACAGGCGGCGTTAGGAGTCCAGACCCAAACTATCCTTCATGATTCTGTTTTTACAAAATTAGATGAAGCGTCAAAATTGTTTAAGATATTGGTGTTAAAAACAAATGAAACAATTCCTTATACTTCTGTTTTCCTACAACTTGATTGTTCGTATTGGAATGGAGAGAAGGAAAAACAATTGAGAGAAAAGATGAAGCAGTGAGTAGTAATGTGAAAATGTGAGAAATCCCGAAGTAAGTTCGGGGCAAGTTATGAAAATAAAATGCCTATCAATCCATATTGACCACTAAACAGAACAACATGACCGTAACAAATAATAAAGTAGTAAGCATCCATTATCGTGCAACTGATAATGATGATAACATAGTTGATGACAATGAAGAATTTGCTCCATTGGAATACCTGCATGGATATAACAATATTCTTGCAGGTTTGGAAAAAGCATTGGAAGGCTTGGAGGTTGGACAAGAAACGCAGGTGACACTTGCACCGGCAGACGCTTATGGTGAATATGATGCAGGAAAGTTGACAGAAGTAAACCGTGCTGTTTTTTCTGCTGATGCAGATGAGTTACAGCCCGGTGTTATTGTTGAATCCTCCGACGGAATGGAATTGCTGGTAAAAGATGTAAATGAGACAACCATTACATTGGATGGCAATCATCCTCTGGCAGGGGCAACACTTCATTTTACAATAAAAATAGTTTTCATCCGCGAAGCAACGGCGGATGAATTACAACATAAACATCCAATCTCACAGCAAAATGAAAGTTGTGAGCCTGGCTGTTGTTGTTAATCTAAAATTTGACTTTACACTAAAAAACGAAATATGTTTCAGATTGATCTTACAGGAAAAACAGTGTTGATAACTGGCGTTACAAATGGCATCGGAGCCAGTATCGCAAAAATGTTTGCCAAAGCCGGAGCAAATGTATCTGGTTGCGCTACATCGGCAGATGGTAGTGAATTTATAAAAGCGACTGTTGAAAATTCAGTAAAAGGGATGTACATGCAATGCGATGTAACCAAAGAAGAAAGTTTACGAAAGTTTGTTCAAAATACAATTGAAACATTTGGAAGAATTGATGTGCTTATTTCCAATGCCGGTGCGAATGTATTTGAAGGGGCAGCTAATTGCGATGAAGAACATTGGCAACAAAATATGGAGCTGAATCTTGCTTCGCACTGGCGGTTGTCAAAGTTATGTAAACCATATTTAGAAAAGAACAATGGAGTTATCATCGTCATGACATCCAATCATGCGTATTCGAGCATTCCCGGATGTTTCCCTTATAATGTTACCAAAACTGCATTGACAGGATTGGTTCGCAGTTTGGCCATAGAGTGGGGACCAACAATTAGAACCGTTGGTATTGCTCCTGGTTTTATTGATACGCCTGGCAATCAAAACTGGTTTGATTCCTTTCCGGATGCCGCAAAAGAGCGACAAAGGACCATTGATTTGCATCCTGTAAAAAAGATTGGGTCGCCGGAAGAAGTGGGAGCTTGGTGTGTGTTTTTGGCAAGTGAATATGCCTCGTTTGCCAGTGGTGTAACTTATTTATTGGATGGAGGGCGTAGTGCGTTAATGCAGGATGAATAAGAAAGGATTGATACAAACATGGAAAGCATTGCCTTTATGCAAAACCGAATTACTTCTTGGGGAAGGGGCACATTGGTACTCCGCTTGGAAGAAATTTTTGTATGTGGATATAGAAGGAAAAAAAGTGGGATGCATTGATCCTATTACTAAAATTACAGAAGAAATGAATATTGGCGAAAGAGTAGGAACTGTTGTGCCGGCAGATAATGGTACTCTTGTTCTTGCATTGGAAAGTTCAATAGCGTCATTAAATTTTGACACGGGAGAACTGAAAGAATTGATTCAAATCGAAGTTGATAAACCAAATAATCGTTCTAACGATGGTAAATGTGATTCGCTTGGAAGACTTTGGATAGGAACAATGCACGAAGAGGCAAAAGGTGCTGAAGGGGTCCTGTATTGTTTTGATGGAAAAAGTTTGATAGAAAAAATACCTAACCGAAAAGTGTCGAATGGTATTTGCTGGAGTAAGGATAATAAAACAATGTATTACATAGATTCTTTTGATTATAATATCAAAAGGTATGACTTCGATTTGATTAACGGTACCATCTCAAATGAGAGCGTTGTTGTTGGGGTGACAGAACCTGGTTTCACACCGGATGGAATGGCTATCGATGAAGAAGGAATGTTATGGGTAGCTATGTGGGGGGGCAGCTGTATTAATAGATACAATCCCTTTTCTGGTGAATTAGTGGGAAAAGTGGAAGTTGATGCTCCCCATGTTACCTCTTGCGCTTTTGGAGGAAATAGGATGCAACAATTATTTATCACAACAGCCAGAGTCGGACTGGATCAAGCGCAATTACTGCAATATCCGGATAGTGGCTCTTTATTCCTTGTTGATGTGGGAATCAGGGGAATGGAAGTGCACCAATTTGGACCCCAATAGTAACAAAAAACAATCAATTTAGGATGAAGGAAATGATTTTATTCGGGGAATATTTATTAAGGTTAACTCCACCAGGGAGCAAAAAAATTTTGCAGGCTGAAAATTTGGAGATGCATTGGGCGGGTTCCGAAGCTAATATTGCTGTTTCATTGTCCTTATTTGGAGAAAGAGTACGTTATATAACCGCTTTGCCGCCAAATACAATTGCGCAAGCAGGGATTACACAACTTCACCGTTATGGCGTACCTACTACAGTTATTGAAAAAGAAAATAGCCGTGTCGGGATTTATTATTACGAAAGTGGTGTCGGAGCCAGACCTGGCAGGGTAATTTATGATAGGGATTATTCGGCTTTCAGTATGTTGAAAGAAGGAGAGGTCGACTGGAAAGAAGTTTTTGCTACGGCTGATTGGTTTCATTGGAGCGGTATTAGTCCTGCTTTAAACGAAAATCTGGTAGCAGTTTGTTTAGGTGCTTTGGAAGTTGCAAAACAAAATGGTGTGATGATTTCGGCCGATTTTAATTATCGAAGTACCTTATGGCAATATGGAAAACCCAGCAGTGAAATAATGCCAAAATTGCTCAGCTATTGCGACGTGGTTCTTGCTGACGTTGATTCCGCAAAATTGTATTTCAACATCAATCCTGACGAGAATAATTTGGTAGAAAGTACTTGTGCTTTATTGAAGGAAAAGTTGCCAAATGTTACGTATATAGCCATGACAATGCGTAGTCAAAAGAGTGCATCTTCAAACGGCTATATGGGTTATCTGTGGCATAACAATGAAATAGTTTCCTCCTCGGAATATAGTATAGACAGTATCGCTGAGCGTATTGGAGCAGGCGACGCTTTCATGGCCGGACTGATTTATGGTTTACACCAAAATCAACCCTTGCAACAAGTGATAGAATATGCAACAGCTTGTGGAGTGATGAAGCACAGTATAGTTGGGGATATGAATGTTGCTTCAAAAGAAGAAGTAGAAATGATTATAAAGCAAAAAGGCAGCGGAAGAATTATCCGTTAATCTTTTTGAGAATTAAAATAAAATTAAATATGGCAGTTTTAAAACCATTGGAAATCCAGAAGTACATTTTAAAGGAAAAATTTATTCCCTTGTACACTCATACAGATGTAGAAGTGTGCAAAAATGTAATGCGTATATGTTATGAAAACGGAATAAAAGTGTTTGAGTTTACCAATAGGAACGCAAACTCTTTCGAAATTTTTATTGAATTAAAGGAATATCGTGATGCAGAACTTCCTGAAATGAAGATTGGAATTGGAACCATTAAAAATGCAGACCAAGCGAAACGATTCATAGAAGCTGGAGCCGATTTTCTTATTTCACCGGTTGTTTTGGAAGAAATCCAAGAAGTTTGTAAAAAGGAAAATATATTGTGGATTCCTGGTTGTGCTACACCGTCGGAGGTTTGTTTGGCAGAAAACTGGGGTTTGTCATTGGTCAAAATATTTCCTGCAAAGCAATTGGGAGGGCCTTCTTATATAGAGGCGATAAGAGCGGTATTTCCGGAAATGCAGTTTATGGCAACCGGAGGAGTTGAAGCCAGTAGAGAAGAGGTACAAAAATGGTATAATGCCGGTGTATCATCGGTTGGTTTAGGATCTCAATTATTTCCTAAAGAAATGATACGAGAGAAAGCATATGAAAAAATGAGTGAACATTTATCGGTTCTGGTGAGTGAGTTTGATTTACTAAAAAGAAGTGCTGCAGACGTCTAGTTAAGTGGATTAAAATAGAATACAAAGACAAGTATTCTTTGAGAAAAAATAATAATAAAAAGAACGATTGTTATGAAATTGGAATTAATTGATTACCTCATTATTGGCATATATTTTATTTTTGTAATTGGGATTGGCTTTCTGCTGAAACGGAAAGTAAAAACGGGAAATGATTTTTTAATGAGTAACCGTAATATTCCGTTATGGATTACCAGTCTCGCTTTTATTTCTGCCAATTTGGGTGCGCAGGAAGTATTGGGTATGGCTGCAAATGGTGCAAAGTATGGATTGTATACGGCCCATTTTTATTGGTTGGGAGCTGCATTGGCAATGATTTTTTTAGGTATTTTCATGATGCCGTTTTATTATGGAAGCAAGGCACGCAGTGTGCCGGAATACCTAAAACTTCGTTTCGATGAAAAGACCAGAACCTTCAATGCGCTCACATTTGCGGTAATGACTGTTTTTTCATCAGGTGTTTCTTTGTATGCTTTAGCCATGCTGATGGAAGTGGTGTTAGGATGGAATTTTGATTTGTCAATTTGGGTTGCTGCAACTGTGGTGTTCATTTATATTTTCTTGGGAGGACTGACTAGCGCCGTCTATAATGAGGTATTGCAATTCTTTTTGATTGTATTGGGAATAGCACCTTTGGTTTTTATAGGTTTGGATAAAGTAGGAGGATGGGAAGGAATTGTTCAAAATGTCGACGATGTGAAACTTCATGTTTGGAAAGGATTGGATAGTCCCACCAATAATCCAATGGGGGTGGATGCCTTTAGTATGGTCTTTGGTCTTGGATTTGTCTTGGCTTTTGGATATTGGTGTACCGATTTTTTGGTGGTACAAAGGGCCATGATCAGTAAAAACCTAAGCGATGCTCAAAGAACACCCATCATTGCTGCCATTCCCAAAATATTGATGCCAGCAATTGTTATTCTTCCTGGGATAATAATCCTTGCTTTGCAAAGTAAATTTACTGGTTTTGATCTTCCAACTAATCCAAATGGAGATCCAAATTATAATATGGTATTGCCTATTTTGTTGCAAAAACTGTATCCAAACGGAATATTAGGAGTGGGAATTACCGCTTTAATTGCTTCGTTTATGAGTGGAATGGCAGGAAATGTCACCGCTTTTAATACCGTATGGACATTTGATATTTACCAATCGCATATAAAGAAAAACGGCTCGGAGAAGCATTATTATTATATAGGAAAAGCCGCTACTGTAGCCGGAATATTAATTTCGATCATGACCGCTTATGTTGCCCGTGGTTTTAACAATATAATGGACTTGTTGCAACTGGTATTCAGTTTTGTAAATGCCCCGCTTTTTGCCACTTTCTTTTTAGGGATGTTTTGGAAACGTACTACCGGTCATGGTGCCTTTTGGGGATTACTTGCCGGTACAGGTACTGCAGCACTTACGCATGGTTTGACTGTAGCCGAGGGTAAGGGAGGTTGGATAACCAATATGCATGAATATTATTCCGGTACTGGCCAAGCTTTCAATATTGCATGGATTTCATTTATAGCCTGTTTTGTAGTTACCATATTAATTAGTCTTGTGACTCAACCCAAGCCAGAAGAGGAATTGGTTGGTTTGGTTTATAGTCTTACTCCAAAACAAAAGGATTCCAGTAAAGTTTGGTACAAAAACCCGCTTTGGCTGGGTGTAATAGTGTTAGTGGTTACTCTTGTATTTAATATAATCTTCTTCTAAAAGTATTTACTATGAACAAATTATTTGATTTACGTTTTGTTATCGGGCTTTTCTTCCTGATTATAGGGTTATTATTGTTAGGTTACGCTTTCCTTTCGGATGCTACAGAATACAAAATGAAAGTCAATCTTTATTGTGGATTGTTATTTTCTTCATTTGGATTGGTTATGTTTATGTTGAAGCAGAAAAATAAAGAAGACGCATAGTATAGATTTAAAGAGGCAATTTTTATTTTAAGATTATCTTTTTTATACAAGACATTTTTTAACAAATGATAAAATTAAACTTGTTCTCCCTGAACACGCGTTAAGTCTAATTTAAAATTTGCTGACAGCTTTGATAAAGTAAGGAGAATCATTCCACCTGATCTTGCGATAGGCAAAATTTTGCTGCAGTGGTTCAGGTAAAGAATTCCAAATTGCTTCGTTCATTTTCTCCAAGAGTAATTTTTTTGAAAAGGTATCCGAAACTACTAAACTGATCTCTCTGATTGGTTTAGGATCTTTAAAATGCTTAAATAGCCCAGTTTCAATTTCGTTAATCATTGAAAGTTCTGGTATTATAGCAAATCCCAATTGTGCGCGAACCAGATTCTTTAAGGTTTCGATTGAACTAATGTCGTAGCTAAACTGTTTTTTAATTTTTTTTAGATTCTTTAATTGGCAAATATCCAGCAATTGCGCATTGTAGCAATATTCATTTTGCAATAGTAATAAATTGGACTTATCACATTCCTGTAATTCATAATGAGTGTCTGCTGCCATCGGATGGTCTGGATTCAGGTAGGCTACAAAGGGTTCTTTGAATACAGGATATTCAATCAGATTAGGATTTCCGGTAGGTGTTGACATTATTGCAACATCCAGTGAGCCGGTCTGAATATCCTTCATGAGCTGTCCCGTGTTAGCTTCCTTAATGATATAATGCATCTTTGGAGTTGCTTGTTTCATTGCTTTAATAAATAGCGGAATCAGATATGGTGATAATGTTGAAAGTATTCCAAGTTTCAGTTCGCCTTCGAGCATATTTTTTTCATTTATCACAAAATCCCGGATTTCATCTACTTCACGGAGGATTTTTTTTGCTCGATTTATAATTTCCATGCCGAGAATTGTGGGTGTTAAAGGCACTTTATTTCTGTCAAAAATTTTTATTCCGATTTCTTCTTCAAGATTTTTAAGCTGTATAGTCAATCCCGGCTGTGTCACCATGCATACTTCGGCAGCCCTTGCGAAGTGGCGCTCTTCATCCAATGCTGTGATATATTTTAATTGTTGTATAGTCAAGATTATAATTTTTATTTATAAAGATATAAAATTATTAATTTGATTTATGAATGTTAGCGATATAAATTTGTCCTATCAAATAGGGAATGAAGGTTTGAATTCAGGAATACCGGAAAACATCAAAAGCAAAAAGCTGTCCGATATCATAACTGTTAATGCACCACATTAGTATCAAACAATAATAGCTCTATACAATTACTAACAATTAAAATTTAAAAAATGAAAGCAGTTTCTTTAAAAGATCAAATGAATCGTTTCTTTATGTTTGCAGTACTACTCTTCAGTTTCTTATTTGCATCGACAATTACAAACGCACAAACTGCAAATGCAGCAGTTAAAAACGTAGTTCTTGTGCATGGTGCTTTTGCTGATGGTTCTGGGTGGAAAGCACTTTATGAAATATTAAGCAAGAAAGGGTATCATGTAACGATTGTGCAAAATCCGCTCACCTCTCTTGAGGATGATGTTACCGCAACAAAGGTAGCATTAGACAAACAGGATGGTCCAACAATCCTAGTCGGCCATTCGTATGGTGGTGCTGTTATAACAGAAGCAGGTAATCATCCCAATGTTGTAGCGCTAGTCTATGTTGCAGCTTTTCAGCCTGACAATGGCGAATCAGCACTGCAATGGGTGCAAACTGTACCACCCGCTCCTGAAAACGGTATATTGCCTCCAGATGCTAAAGGCATTGTTTATTATGATCAAGCCAAATACCATGCTGGTGTATGCGCCGATCTCCCTAAAGACGTAGCAGAATTTATGTATGCATCACAAGGAGCTTTTTACGGCAGAGCATTTGCAACACCGATTACAAATGCAGCATGGAGAAATAAGCCTACTTATGCAATCGTAGCAACAGACGATAAATGTATTGCACCAGAAATCCAACGCAATATGTACAAACGTTCTCATACAAAAGTTACTGAAGTAAAAGGCAGCCATGTAATTTATATGTCACAGCCAAATGCAGTCGCTAATGTAATTATTACAGCAGCAAAAGATATGCATTCCAAAAAGTAATATATTTTTAAACAAGAGTGTGATTGTCAGTAAATTGTGAATAATCAACTAAGAGTTTTTTGCGAAAATATGATTGTTTTTTATTAATTTTATTCACAGTTCAAAAAAAAGTTTATAACATTAAAAATAGTATAATTATGAAAAAAGATTTGACTATTATTTTGGTACACGGTGCTTGGGGAGACGGTTCTCATTGGCAACATGTAATCCCTGCTTTAGTAAAAGAAGGTTACAAAGTTCGTAGCGTTCAAAATCCTTTGACCTCGTTGCAAGACGACATTACCAAAACAGAAGATTTGATTGATGCACAAGACGGCAAAGTTTTGTTAGTTGGACACTCGTATGGTGGCGCGGTAATTTCAGGTGCTGGAAATCATGACAAAGTAGTAGGGCTGGTGTACATTGCTGCATTTGCACCTGATGCAGGAGATAGTTTAGGCGCCCTTTTAGGACGAAGAGCTTCTCCAGGAGGAGCCAGTATTTATCCTGACTCTAAAGGTTTTTTATGGATTAAATATGATGAATATCACAAAAATTTCTGTCAAGACTTAAATGAAGAAGATACCTTGGTAATGTCTTTAGCACAAAGACCCATACACGGACAATGCTTTGGCGATGTAGCAGGTGAACCAGCGTGGAAAACAAAACCAAGTTGGTATCAAATTTCTAATCAAGACAATATGATTCCTGCGGAAACAGAGAAAGAAATGGCAGAAAGAATGAACCCTAAAAAAATCATTCGACTCGATGCCGGACACGCTTCTTTGGCCTCTCATCCGAAAGAAGTAACGGCACTTATTTTGGAAGCAGCAGCAACTTTTTTATAAATTGAAAAATTTACTACCGCTAGCGGTTTGTCGTTGGCGGTAGTATAATGCTTTTCAAACTATTTCTACTGATGACAATAAATTTTTAATAGTAGAGCAATTACTCAAATCATTAATTGACCATTCCGAGCCTATCCCCAATAATTGCTCGGAATGGAGTTCAATTGAACAATTAGAAAATGATTTATTATCGGTTTGTAGCAATTAAAATCATTACCATTTCAAATGTATTAGAACCTTTGCATTTCAAAACAATCAGCTAAAAGTTTCAAATCTTCTAGTAAAAGGTTCGAATTTTGTACCATAAGGTTCACTTAAAACGATACTAGAAATAGTATCGTTTTTTTGTTTTTATATTTCCTGAAATCCCTTTAATTATTCTATTTTTATAAAAAATAGTGTTTATGACTTTCTACTTCAAACCATTTGTACTTCTTTGTTCTGTTTTTTGTATTGTTTCCTGTAAATCGCAAACCATCATTTCTGACGCTCAAGAAAAAAAAAGTCCAATTATCAGTGATACTACATTTGTAAATTTAAAAGAGTATAGTCAGGATTTTATCTACGATATGAAGTATGCAACGCCTGATAATTTCCTGAAGGCAAAAGTGTATGATTGTGCCGAATGTTTTTTACGTTTAAAAACTGTTACTGCACTTGTTGAAGCTAATAAGAAGTTTATAAAAAAGGGCTACAAAATCAAAATTTTTGACTGTTACCGCCCTTTGGATATTCAGAAAAAAATGTGGAAAATTGTATCTAACCCGGAATATGTAGCTGATCCTGCCAAAGGTTCTATCCACAATAGAGGAGGAGCAGTAGACATTACTCTGGTTGATAGCAATGGGAAAGAATTGGATATGGGGACTTCTTTTGATTTTTTTGGAATCGAAGCCAGTCACAATTACCCTAATGTTTCGAAAGTAGTAAAAGAAAACAGAATAGTATTGAAAACAATTATGATAAGTAGTGGTTTCAATTCTTTTGATTCAGAATGGTGGCATTACAATTTGAAGACAGGTTTGAATGATAAAGTTTCTAATGTTAAGTGGGATTGTAAATAGCGACTTATTCAATACATTTTAAGTTATCGATAAAGTAGGTTTCCGGATTGTAGATTTCATTCGTTAATTCTGATTTAAACTCTTTTTTGAAGATATAATCTTCCGTATCCGTCAAATATTTAATGCGCATCATAGAAACCGGGGAGTTTTTTAATTCTTCAAAGCTATCTTTCGTAAACATAAAAATCCCTGAATTAATTCTATTGTCAAATCCTTTATCATCGCGTATCAGGGTGCCACAGTTTTCTTGATTGATATGTATCAACGTGATTATTTTTCCATTGTTTAATTGTAAAAACAATTTAGAATTTTCATCAAAACAATTCGCTTTCAAAAAGTCTTTACTTTTTTGAAGGAATTGTACACTTAATGTTGGTAAGCCATCCGTTAATGCCAAAGAATAAAAAATATAACTGGAATTTCCGGCAAAATTTTTCTCACTAATCATGTATTCTTTTGTCGATTTGTAAGTACCTAAAGAATCGGTAACATTTGTGCTGTAATCACATGGTTTTTGAGCAAATATATGCAGACTGAAGAACAATAAAGTTAGGGTAATAACGTATTTCATTTTTATGATATTTTGGTGCAAATTAAAACAATTTTATGATTATTTTCATCAGTTGTAAAAAAACAATATACATTTCCTCCGTCTTTTATTTTCCATTTTTTTCGAATGCTTTCTACGCTATCCGGAAAATTTCGGGTGGTGATATTCGCTTGAGTCTTTTCTAAATAACTTTTCATTTCCGTTTTGTTGTAAGGAAATGTATTTTGAATTTCAAAAACGCGCCCTGGAAAGGATATTAAAGTAGTTGATGTATATAAATGGGAATGTTTGTGTAGTTTATTTAGATTATAAAACGAGCCCACTTTATCAAATCCACCAGATTTCATGATAGCACTATTGGGTTCGTATAAATACTTTTGTGGTAGATTAAAGTTCGAAAATTTAGAATCCTCGCCCAAAATAAATTCAAATGTTTCCATTTTATCCTTTAAAATATTAACGGTTTTAATATTTATATTTCCAGAATACCCTTTGTGTAATTCCCATAATAGTTCTTTTACTTCGTTCTCTAAGGCTACAATATGAATCGTATTCACGTGTCTTAATTCGGATAAACCCGCTGAAATATCAAGAAGAGGTGCTGTTTTTATTAAAACAGCATTTGAATTGGTGAAATAAAAATCAAGATTTTCAGGAACATTTGGCAAACAATCGTTAAGCATAAATACTTTTCCTTTGGCATCATTTCGTCTGGAAGGATCAATGTAAATCCAGTCCCATTTTGAATTTAAAGAGGACAAAGTTGCCAAACTGTCTCCAGCATAACAGGTGATATTGGAAATATTTAATTGTTTGAAATTGTGCTGTACGAGATTTGATAGCTCTGGATTGATTTCACAATGTGCAACCGTTTTTATTTTTTTTGCAAAATAATAATCATCAACTCCAAAACCTCCCGTTAAATCGATTAGAGATTCGCCAGATACAATTGAAGCTTTGTAGGCTGCTGTTTTTTCGGATGAAGTTTGTTCTATTGAAATTTTATTTGGATAAATAATGTTTTTGGTCGAAAACCAATTCGGCAATTTGTCTTTAGCTTTTGTTTTAGCTTCTATTTGGTTCAAAATAGAAATCCAATCCACATCTTGAAAGGGATTTTTTTGAAGTGCTAACTTCGAAATGCTTTTGCCAATATTATCATTGATAAACGCCTGTATTTCGGCATTTAGAATCCTTAAATCCAAAATTAAATATCTTTAGTTAATAGTTGAATAATTTTGTTTTCAGGAAAGAATTCTTTTCCTATCACTTTTATTATGGTGTATAAAGGTACTGCCACAATCATTCCTAATATTCCAAAAAGGAAACCTGCAATTAAGATTACAAGAAATATTTCTAAAGGATGTGAGCTTACACTCTTTGAAAAAATAATAGGTTGAGATAAATTATTATCGATTACTTGAACGATCCAAAAACCGATTAGCACATAAATAGTTGAAGGTAAAATTTCAGATTGAAAATCACTTCCTAAATTACTCAACATAGTTAAAATTGCGGCTAAAAAAGAGGCTATCAGTGGGCCAATGTATGGAATGATGTTTAGTACAGCGCATAAAAAAGCAATAACAAGAGCATTTGGAACACCAAAAATGATTAAAACTATAAGGTATAAAAGGAATACAATAAATAATTGAAGCAGCAGTCCAATGAAATATCTGGATAACAAGTGGTTTATTTTTTCTAATGAATTCAAAATTTGGTCTTCATGGCTGTCTGGAATTAATTTTTTTGCTCCGATGATAAACATTAATCGATCTTTTAAAAAGAAAAAAGTGATAAATAAAACGGAACCTAATCCCATTCCAAAACTACTGATGGTGCCTAGAATTGCATTTAAAAAATTGGGGATACTATTGAAATTTATTTTAGAAGTGATGTTGGCCTCCTTTAGCAATTTTGAGGAATCAATCTGATGACTTTCTAAAAATAAGGTAAGTTGATTTATTAATTGAATTATATTTTTTTCAATCTCTGATGTATTAAGAAGCGATAAATTTTGTCCTTGTGATGAAATTAAAGGGATAAACATCATTATGAATCCAAATATGATCAATATGAAAATAAATAAAGTCGTAATAGTTGCAAAGAGATGATTGAATTTTAATCTTTTTTTGAAAAAGTCTAAAATAGGGTTTCCAATCAATGTAAGTATAAAAGATACAACAAGATAAATCAGTACGGATTGTATTTGGTAGAAAAAGAATAAGATTAAGCTAACAAAAACTAGTGTTAACAATGCTCTAAGAATGCCATTTGAAATGGTTTTGGATGTAATCATGTCTTTACTTTAGATTGTAAATATAAAAAAAACTCGCTAACCAGTAGCGAGTTTTGAATTCTAAAAACTGAAAAATTATATTCCGAAACCTGCTCTTGCTCCGCCGGAAACAAATAAAGCTGACATTCTTGTTTTTTGACCATTAGTGAACATATACATTCCTCTATCATCCGTATAATCCATGTAGTTCATTGTCATTTCTGCATGAGTTGGTAAGCACGTGCTTATATATGGATATGTAGGAGCTCCATAATTTGCAGTTTTGTGGATAGGCGTATCATTGACCAAATCGTTTCCACAAGAAGCATCACCCCAAATGTGTCGAAGGTTCATCCAGTGACCTACTTCGTGAGATGCAGTTCTTCCTAAATTATAAGGGTAACTTCCAGAACTTGATAAACCAAAATAGAAAGAATCAATTACAACTCCATCAGTTGCTAATGAACCACCGGGAAACTGTGCATAACCTAAAATCCCGTTTCCTATTTTACAAGCCCAGATATTTAGGGTTGTGGTTGGTGAAGTTGGATTTATACCTCCTTTTTTTGAATTTTTCATGGCATCTCTAGTTCCCCAAGATGTTTTAGTTGTAGATTTTCTAACAATATTTGTTAACTCAAAAGTGATATCAACATTTGCTGCTACACCAGCAAACTCAGCAGGAATGCTTCCGAAATCAGAGTTTGTAGCAGTGAAATCTTTATTTAAGACATCAATTTGTGATTGTATTTGAGCATCAGAGATATTTTCAGCGGCAGTTCTGTATAATACATTAACGACAACCGGAATTACAACTTTACCATTTACTAAACGGTTTGTTAATATTGCTTTTTGTGTAAAAGCTTCAATTTGATCCATTCGTAGCGCTAAAGTAGGATCAGCTTTTAATTGCGCCTCAAGTACTTCCTGCGATGCGCAACCACGTTGAACAATTGCGTCTGTAGATGGGACGGTTGGGGTCTCTTCATTTTGACATGAAAAAAGCATTAGAAATGCGGCTGCAGATAAAATAATTTTTTTCATAATTGTGGTTTTTTTTAAATTGTAAATGGTTGTTAATCAGACTAATAATCAATAAATTTACAATTAATTTTTTATTAATTTATTAATGTTTAAAAATAAATTTGTATCATCGCAATGGTATGGCAGAAGGAGGGAGTTTTTTGTAAAAGAAAAATTTACTGGCGATTATTCAAAAAAAAACTCGCTAACCAGTAGCGAGTTTTAAATTCTAAAATCTAGAAAATTATATTCCGAAACCTGCTCTTGCTCCACCGGAAACAAAAAGTGCAGTCATTCTTGATTTTTGACCATTAGTGAACATATACATGGCTCTGTTCACGGTGTAATCCATATAGTTCATTGTCATTTCTACCGGAGTTCCAGGGCAGGTACTGTAATGAGGATAAGCAGGAACACCTTGATTTGCGGCATTGTGTGTTGGAGTGTCAGAAACCAAATCATCTCCACAAGTGGCATCACCCCAAATATGGCGTAAATTCATCCAGTGCCCTATTTCATGAGTTGCAATTCGTCCTAAATCATACGGAAAATTTACAGATCCAGATAATCCAACATTTTTTGAATCAAGCACAACTCCATCAGTAGCATCTAATCCTCCCGGAAATTGAGCATAACCTAAGATTCCACCACCAATTGTACATACCCATAAATTAAGTTTTGTAGTTGGTGAAGTAGGATCTAAACCTCCACGTTTTGTTTTTTTCATTGTATCTGTAGTTCCCCAAGTTGTTTTTGTAGTAGATTTTCTGTTGATACCTTCTAATACAAAAGTAATGTCAATATTGGCTGCCACTCCTGCGAATAATTCAGGGATGCTGTTAAAATCAGTGTTGGTTGCAGTGAAATCTTTGTTTAAGATATCAATTTGCGATTGTATTTGAGCATCAGAAATGTTTTCAGCGGCAGTTTTGTATAATACATTTACTATTACTGGAATTACAACTTTACCATTCACTAAGCGGCTTGTCAGCTTCGCTTTTTGTGTAAAAGCTTCAATCTGGTTCATTCTTAAAGCCAATGTAGGATCTGCTTTCATTTGTGCTTCAAGCACATCATGGGAAGCACATATGCGATTTTCAAAATTATTAGACGATAATGCTTTAGTGTCAGATGAATCAATACCATCATTCTGACAGGAGAAAAGCGTTAGAAATACTGTTGCAGTTAAAATAATTTTTTTCATAATAATAGTTTTGGTTATAAAAATTAAGGTTTTGATTATTTATATACTCTCGATTGGATTCGTTTTCTTATTGCTGTACTATTAAATGTCTGTATAGTATAGATTAAAATAAAACACATGGATTAAATAAACATAGATATAAGAAAATGGATTTAGCTTTATTAATGATTGGAGGTCATTTTTTCTAATAGCCTTTTTCGAAGACAATGATAAAAAAAAACTCGCTAACCAGTAGCGAGTTTTAAAATCTAAAAAAAAAATTATATTCCGAAACCTGATCTTGCTCCACCTGTAACAAATAAAGCATCCATTCTTGATTTTTGACCGTTAGAGAACATGTACATTCCTCTATCATCTGTGTAATCCATGTAGTTCATTGTCATTTCTACTGGAGTTCCAGTACAAGTGCTGTAATGAGGGTAAGCTGGAACACCATAGTTAGCAGTATCGTGTGTAGGCGTGTCAGAAACCATATCACTACCACAAGAAGCATCACCCCAAATGTGACGTAAGTTCATCCAGTGACCTACTTCGTGAGTAGCAGTTCTTCCTAAATTGTAAACACCAGAAACTGTTCCAGTACGTCCAAAAGCATTGTTGTCGATTACAACTCCATCAGTTGCAGAAGAACCACCAGGAAATTGTGCGTACCCAAGGATACCACCACCCATATTACAAGACCACATGTTTAATACTGTTGTAGGCGTTGTAGGAGCAATTCCTTTAGTTCCACTTTTCATAGCGTCATTTGTTGACCAAGAAATTGTTTTTGTAGATTTTCTAACTACATTTTCTAATACAAATGTAATTCCAACATTTGCAGCAACTCCGGAGAATAAAGCAGGAGTGCTACTAAAATCAGCGTTAGTTGCATTGAAATCTTCGTTCAACACATCAATTTGTGATTGTATTTGAGCCAGTGAGATATTCTCAGCAGCAGTTCTGTACAATACATTTACTACCACTGGAATTTCAACTTTACCGTTTACTAAACGTCCAGTTAACATTGCTTTTTCAGTAAAAGCTTCAATTTTACTCATTCTTAACGCTAATGTTGGATCAGCTTTCATTTGTGCAGCTAGAACTTCTTGAGAAGCACAACCGCGTTGAGATACAGCACTAGTTTCTGGAGCTGTTTCTGTTACTTCATTTTGACATGAGATAAGCATCAAAAGTGCTGTAGCAGATAAAAGAATTTTTTTCATAATAAATTTGTTATAAATTAATGGTTTTGGTTAATTATAGCGCAATTCTATAACAATTTTTTGAAAAAAAAAAGTTTATTTTAAAAAAATACCCAAAAAAAAATCATTCTGCCAATTTTACTGCTTTTAGCTGATTTCAGGGCTTTTTAATTTGCAGTACTTTCATACAAGTTTTTTTTGTAAAATTTGAACGCTGAAAATGGTAGTTATAATTAAATTATTTATGATATATTTTATCATTAAGTAAAAAAATGTCATAAATGTGTATATAATCAGTATTCTCGATTTTTATTATGAATAATCTTTTTAGAAGTTATTTTCATCAATTCTGAAGGATAGTTGGTGTAGTTTTTTTTAAAATTAAATCATTTAATAAATGATTTGCCCTGAGAATAGCAAAGAATTTATCCTTCCCGATTTTCATCAAATGGAGTTTGTCTGACAAAAGATAATGCTGTTTTCGAGCACCTATTTGGACATATTACTAAATAAAAAAGAGAGCCAATTTTGGCTCTCTCCCTTTCATTTAAATAAAGAAAATTATATTCCGAAACCTGCTCTTGCTCCACCTGAAACAAAAATAGCAGCCATTCTTGATTTTTGACCGTTAGAGAACATGTACATTCCTCTATCATCAGTGTAGTCCATGTAGTTCATAGTCATTTCTACTGGAGTTCCAGTACAAGTGCTGTAATGTGGATACGCTGGAACACCATAGTTAGCAGTGTTGTGTGTAGGTGTATCAGAAACTAAATCACTTCCGCAAGTTGCATCACCCCAAATGTGACGTAAGTTCATCCAGTGACCTACCTCGTGAGTAGCAGTTCTTCCTAAGTTATAAGGATAAGCACCACTTCCGGATAATCCGAAATATTTTGAATCAATTACAACTCCATCAGTCGCTGTTGATCCACCAGGAAATTGTGCGTAACCAAGGATCCCGCCACCTATAGTACAAGCCCACATGTTAAGTGTTGTTGTTGGTGAAGTAGGATCTAAACCTCCTTGTTTTGTTTTTTTCATAGCGTCTCTTGTACCCCAAGATGTTTTAGTAGTAGATTTTCTGTTTACTGTTTCTAAAACGAAAGTGATACCAACATTTGCAGCAACTCCAGAGAATAGAGCAGGAGTACTATTAAAATCAGAGTTAGTTGCATTAAAATCATCGTTCAATACATCAATTTGGGATTGAATTTGAGCATCAGAAATGTTTTCAGCAGCAGTTTTGTACAATACATTTACTACTACAGGAATTTCAATTTTCCCATTCACTAAACGACCAGTTAGCATTGCTTTTTGAGTAAACGCTTCAATTTCGTTCATTCTTAAAGCTAATGTTGGGTCAGCTTTTAGTTGTGCTTCAAGAACTTCTTGAGATGCACAACCGCGTTGTGCTAAAGCACTGGTTTCCGGTGTTGTTTCTGTTGTGTCATTTTGACAAGAGAAAAGCATCAATAATGCTACGGCAGATAAAAGAATTTTTTTCATAATAATTTTGTTAAAGATTAATAGATTTGGTTAATTATTTAACAATTTTATAACATTTTTTTTGCAAAAAAAATTTTATTGAAAAAAAATCCACCAAAAGAAAAACATTCTATCGATTTTACTGCTTTTAGCTGATTTTGAGGTTTTTAATTTGCAGTACTTTCATACAGGTTTTTTTGTGAAATTGGAGTGCTGAAAATTATAATGAAGTTATTTAAGATATATTTTGTCATTAAATAAAACAATATCGTAAATGTGTGTGGAATTAATGTTTTTGATTTTTGTTGAAAATAAACTTTTTCAAGTTATTCTTCCTTATTTTTAATGACTGTAGGTGTACTATCTATTTCTTTGAGTTTTTTTTGTTTGTCAGAGTTCGGATTTTTTTTTAAAATTATTTCGCTTAAAAAATATCTTTAAATGAAAACGGCCTATTCAAATCTAAAATTGAATAGGCCGTTTTAAAATGGAATTTGGAAAAATAGAATTCTTAATTATTAAAAATATAATTAAGAATATTAGCACCCATTTTTAATGCTTTCTCCCGAACGTCAATGGGATCGTTATTGACTTCCGGATCTTCCCAGCCGTCACCTAAATCGCATTCGTACGTGTAAAGCAGTACTAATTTGTTTTCTATAAATATTCCGAAGGCTTGTGGTCGTTTTCCATCATGCTCATGTATTTTTGGCAATCCGTTTGGGAACGAATATGGTTTTTGAAAAATGGCATGATTGGCAGGAATTTCGACCAAGTTATTATTTGGGAATATTTTTTTTATTTCTTTTCTTATATATTGATCCATACCGTAGTTGTCATCAATGTGAAGAAATCCTCCAGCGAGTAAATAATTTTTAATATTGACTGTGTCAGCATCATTAAAGGCAACATTTCCATGCCCTGTCATGTGAACATAAGGATACGAAAACAAATCGGGGCTGCTGGGTTCAACAGTGGATGGTTTTGTTTTTATTTTGGTATTGATATTGGCATTACAATATTTTATCAAGTTGGGTAAAGAAGTAGGATTTGCATACCAATCCCCTCCACCGCTATATTTTACCAAAGCAATTTCTTGTGAAAATGTTGGTATTGAAAATAATAACAGTAGATAAAATAGTTGTTTCATAATGATATAAATCAGTTCTTATTCTCCTTCATTAACGAAAATCACGCTATGACAGGCTACAATTGCTGCAGTTTCAGTTCTTAATCTAGTATTGCCTAATGAAACTGGAATAAAGTTATTTTCAAGAGCTAAAGCAATTTCTTTTTCGGAAAAATCACCTTCTGGTCCTATGAGTAATGTTACATTTTCATTGGGTTTCAAAACTGATTTCAGTGTTCTTTTATCTGTTTCTTCGCAATGTGCAATCAGTTTTAACCCTTCTCTTTCAAGTTTAATAAATTCTTTGAAGGTCACGGCATCATTCAATTTGGGTAAATACAATTCATTAGATTGCTTCATGGCAGCCAACAAAATTTTATCAAATCGTTCAGTATTGATAACTTTTCGCTCAGAATGATCACAGATAATAGGCGTGATTTCGTGTATGCCTATTTCGGTTGCTTTCTCCAGAAACCATTCGTAACGATCATTCATTTTAGTGGGTGCTACCGCCAAATGCAAATGAAATTTTGAAGCCGCTGCTTTTTCAAATGAAAGGATTTTAACGGTGCATTTGCTATCCGAAGCTAATGTAATTTCAGTTTTGAATAGAAAACCTAAGCCATTGGTTACAAATAATATATCGGTATCTTTCTTGCGTAGTACTTTAATAATATGTTTGCTTTCTTCTTTGTCAAAAGAAAAAGTTTCAGTAGATTCAGTAATATTTGGATTGTAAAATAATTGCATAATTTATAATTGTATTCTTGCTTTAGAAACGACAGAAGAAGTCTCAAATTTTTGCGATAAAAACTTTTGATAACCTACAATTCCAATCATTGCAGCATTATCGGTAGTGTATTCAAATTTAGGAATAAAGGTTTTCCAACCGTATTTATTCTCTGTTTCTTTTAATGTATTTCGGATCCCAGAATTTGCAGAAACTCCTCCGCCAATTGCTATTTGTTTTATTCCGGTTTCCTTTACTGCCAATTTTAATTTGTCCATTAAAATTTCAATAATTGTATGTTGAATGGAAGCGCAAATGTCATTGAGGTTTTCGTCAACGAAATTTGGATTTTCTAATTTTTTCTTTTGAATAAAATATAAAATAGCCGTTTTTAAACCCGAAAAACTGAAATCCAATCCTGGAACTTTTGGTTTTGTAAATGCAAAGGCTTTCGGATTTCCTAATTGTGCATATTTGTCAATTAAAGGACCGCCGGGATAGGGAAGTCCCAGTATTTTTGCACTTTTATCAAATGCTTCACCTACTGCATCATCAGTAGTTTCCCCAATAACAGTCATGTCAAAATAGTCGTCTACTTTTATAATTTGAGTATGTCCGCCGCTTATGGTCAAAGCCAAAAAAGGGAAAGTAGGTTTTTCATATCCTTCTTCATCTATAAAATGTGCCAAAACGTGTGCTTGCATATGGTTCACGGCAATCAAAGGAATTTGCAAGGCCAAAGCAATTGATTTTGCAAATGAACTTCCTACTAAAAGTGACCCCATAAGTCCTGGACCTTGTGTAAATGCAATTGCCGATAGCTGTTCTTTTTGTATATTTGCATTACGAAGCGCGGCATCGATTACCGGAACTATGTTTTGTTGGTGTGCACGGGAAGCCAGTTCAGGAACCACGCCACCATACTGATTATGTATAAGCTGATTTGCAACAACATTTGACAACACTTTATCGTTTTGTAAAATGGAAGCAGCGGTATCGTCACAGGAACTTTCGATGGCAAGAATAAAAACCTCGGGATTTTGCATAAAAAGGCACAAATTTTGAATTACATTTGACAAGTCGATTATAAAAATCGTTTTGTAGCAGCCAAAATTAAAGAATTTTTATTTAAGGTGCTTCCGTTTCCAAAGGCAAAATGAAATATTAGAAAATTTAAATAGTATATAGGTATCAAAAAAATAAAAAAAATAGTATTTCGTTCTCTCCTTGGACTAATCCTACTTTTGCTGGTGCTTGGTATTGCTCTTACCATGCCATTTGTTCAAACGAAAATTGCGCAATATTTTACAAATAGCATCAATAAAGATTTTGGAACCAGTATTAACATTGATGAAGTTGCCATTTCAGTTTTTGGAGGGGTAAAATTTAAAAAAGTATTGATTCGGGATCATCATAAAGATACTTTAATTTATTCCAATAGAATTTCAACCACTATTTTAGAAGGTAAAAAAATGCTCGATGGAGATTTAATCTTTGATGATTTAGATTTACATGGGTTACTTTTTAATTTGAGAACGTACAAAAACGAAAAACAATCGAATCTCGATAAATTTATTGCAGCTTTTGAAACAGGAAAACCATCAAGCAAGAAATTTTTATTAAAAGCAAATAAGTTGAAAATTTATGATGGTCATTTTATTTTGACAGATGACAATCGTGACAATCCAAAAGACTTGGATTTTACTAAACTTAACGCCTCAGTAACTGATTTTAAAATATATGGTCCGGATGTAACCACTATGATTAATAAAATGTCATTTTTGGATTTTCGTGGTTTGTATGTTAAAAATTTAAGCTCCAAATTCAGTTATTCAAAAAAGAATATAAAACTGGAAAATCTTGATTTGTTGACCAAAGAATCAACGTTGAAAGGGACCGTTTTATTAAAATATAAAA
Source organism: Flavobacterium glycogeni (assembly GCF_048286775.1). Classification (NCBI taxonomy): domain Bacteria; kingdom Pseudomonadati; phylum Bacteroidota; class Flavobacteriia; order Flavobacteriales; family Flavobacteriaceae; genus Flavobacterium; species Flavobacterium glycogeni. The sequence continues at coordinate 78,604 of NZ_JBLVPV010000008.1, read as the reverse complement.
TTGAAGATTTTTCTAATTTTACGGATAAAGTCCAATTTGATATAAAATTAGACGCAGCATCACTTGCTTCTAATGATATTCGCTATTTTTATAAAGAATTAGGCAGGAACCAACATTTTTATACCAAAGCAAGCATAAAAGGAACTCTTAATGATTTAAAATTTAAAAACTTAGAATTAGTTGATGACCGTAAGACACGAATTAATGGTGATATCAATTTCAAGAATTTGTTTGCTAGAAAAGGGCAAAAATTTTCGATGTATGCTAAGTTTGATAAGTTAACTTCAAGCTACGATGATTTAATCGTAATACTTCCCAATATTTTAGGAAATAAATTGCCTACTTCTTTAAAAAAACTAGGAAGATTTACCGCTTCAGGAACGTCTAATGTTTCAACAACTGCAGTTGACGCTGACTTTTCGATGATTACCGCATTAGGAAAAGTAACGTCTAACTTAGCAATACAAAATATTGATGTAATCGATAAGGCTTCCTATTTAGGGAATGTAATTTTAGAAAACTTTGATATTGGGACATTATTTGATCAGAAGGAGTTAGGTAGCATAAGTTTGAATATTGATGTAGATGGAAAAGGTTTTAAACGAGAATATCTTAATACCGCAATCAAAGGTGATATCAGTCAAATGGATTATAAAAACTACAATTACACTAATATTGTTGTCAATGGAACCCTTAAAAGCCCTAATTACAAAGGTCAAATAACCGTAAATGACCCTAACTTGAGTATGACTTTTGATGGTTTATTGGATTTAAGTAAAAAAGACAGCCGATACGATTTTCATATCAATGTTGAAAATGCGGATTTAAATAAATTAAAATTAATAAAAGATTCTGTTTCTGTTTTTAAAGGTGATGTTGTAGTTGAGGCTTCTGGAAACAATATAGAAAATTTTCAGGGTAATGTTTACATCAATAAAACGTCTTATCAAAATACTAAGGGAATCTATAATTTTGATGATTTTACTATAATTTCCAGTTTTGACCAAAATAGAATTAGAACCATAACAGTAAACTCTCCTGATATTGTTGAAGGTGAAATTGTAGGTAAATATGAATTCAATCAATTAGAGAATTTAGTAAAGAATTCTTTAGGAAGTCTTTATACGAATTTCAAACCAAGTAAGGTAAAAAAAGGACAGTTTCTTAATTTTAATTTCTCGATTTATAATAAAATCATCGAAATATTTTATCCTGACATTTCAATCGGTTCTAATACTATAATTAAAGGAAATATAAATTCTGATAATCAAGAGTTTAAGCTTAATTTTAATTCACCGCAAATCATAGCTTCCAACAATACATTTGATAATATCAGAATTTCGGTAGACAATAAAAATCCACTGTATAATGCTTACATTGAATTGGACAGTATCAAAACGAAATATTATAAAATTCGTGATTTTAGTGTGATAAATGTGACCATGAAAGATACTTTGTTCTTTCGTTCTGAATTTAAAGGCGGATCAAAAGGAGAAGATTATTTTAATCTGAATTTATATCATACGATCAATGCAGCCAATAATAACGTAGTTGGAATCAGTAAATCGGAAGTTAAATTCAAGGATTATCTTTGGTTCTTGAATGAAAATGAAACGCCAGATAACCAGATTGTTTTTGATAAATCATTTAAAAACTTCAATATTGACAATATAATATTGTCGCATGAAAATCAGTCGATTTCATTAATGGGCGATTTTAAAGGCGCGACTATTAAGGATTTGAAATTAAGTTTTAAAGATGTTGATTTAAATCAAATTACACCCGCCAATAATAAGTTTGTTGCGCATGGAAATATTAATGGCGAGGTAAATTTCAAGCAAAATAATAATGTTTATCAGCCCACATCTTCTATCGTAATTGATAATTTGAATGTAAATAAAACAGATTTAGGCACTTTGAATTTTGAAATTGAGGGAGATGAAAGTCTTAGAAAGTTTGCGATAAATTCTAATTTAGAAAATAAAAATTTTGAATCATTCAATGCCAATGGAAGCTTTGAAATCGTAAACAAAGAAACCATTCTTGATTTAAAACTAAAATTCGAAAAGTTTAACATTGCAACTCTTAACTCGCTTGGCGGGGAAGTTTTGTCGAATATTAGAGGTTCAATATCCGGTAATTCCACTATTGAGGGAAATCTTAAAAAACCAAATATCAATGGACGTTTATTTTTAGATAATGCCGGTATAACTATTCCGTATTTGAATGTTGATTATGCATTGAGCAACAATACAATTATTGATCTTACCGACGAAAAATTCCTGTTTAGGAATAATACGCTTACGGATACAAAATACGGAACTACAGGAAAATTGAACGGAAGTATTGAGCATAAGAATTTTGCAGACTGGAAATTAGATTTAGCCATTAATTCCAAAAGACTTTTAGCGTTAAACACCCAAGACAGTGAAGATGCCGCTTATTACGGAACTGCTTTTATCGATGGTATTGCCACTATAAAAGGACCAACGAATTCTTTGTTTATAAAAGTTGACGCAAAATCTGAAAAAGGAACGGCTGTTAAAATCCCTATTAATAATGCCGAAAGCGTTAGTGATAATGTTTTTCTCCATTTTGTGACCGCTCAAGAAAAATACAATTTAAAAAAAGGTATTACTGATAACACCAGAAATTACAACGGACTGGAATTAGAGTTTGATTTTGATATTACTCCAGATGCCGAAGTAGAAGTGATTTTAGACCGAAATACAGGTCATGGAATGAAAGGAAAAGGTTTTGGATCTTTATTGTTTAAAATAAATACTTTAGGGAAATTTAATATGTGGGGCGATTTCCAGGCGTATGAAGGAACCTATAATTTTAAATATGGAGGACTTATTGATAAGAAATTTGCAGTTAAAAAAGGCGGATCGATTACTTGGGAAGGAAATCCGATGAGAGCGCAATTAAACCTTGAAGCGGTGTATAAAACGATGGCTAATCCTGCAGTATTGTTGGATAACTCCTCTTTTAACACTAAAGTGCCTGTTGAAGTAATTATTGGTATTCGAGGCGATTTGACCAGCCCGGAGCCTGATTTTAATATTGAATTTCCAACAGTAAGTAATGTTTTGAAATCAGAAATTCAATATAAATTAAATGATAAGGATGTGAGACAAACTCAAGCCTTGTATTTATTATCATCCGGTGGATTTTTAAGTACGGAAGGAGTGAGCCAATCTGATCTTTCGGGAAGTTTATTTGAGACAGCTTCCAGTTTATTAGGTGGAATTATACAATCGGATGATGAAAAATTTAAAGTAGGTCTTAATTTTATTGGGGCTGATAGAAGGATAGGAAAAGAAACGGATGGACGATTTGTAGCAACAATTTCATCAAAAATAAATGAAAGGATTACTATTAATGGAAAACTAGGTGTTCCTTTTGGAGGGATTAATGAATCCGCAATTGTAGGAGATGTTGAAGTGCTGTACAGAGTCAACGAAGACGGAACACTTAATTTGCGACTTTTTAATAAAGAAAATGATATTAATTATATAGGTCAAGGAATTGGTTATACGCAAGGTTTAGGGGTTTCTTACGAGGTAGATTTTGATACTTTTAAAGAGTTAGTCAATAAAATTTTTAAAAATCTAAAAATAGACAGGGAAACTGCACCTGCTGCCGAAGATCAGGATTCTGATATGTCTCCAGATTATATTAATTTTTCTAAACCAAAAAAATCCAGCACAAAAAAGGTCAAGAAAAATCAAGAAGGTTTACTTCCTGAGGAAAACTAATCAGTTGGTCTTTTCAAATACAAATACTACGAATTCGGAATAAGAATGCAGTTCTACAGGAATAGCAATTAATAATTCGGACTACCAAGCGCTGCATAAAATCATAATTAATTTTTTAAAGTACACAGAAGAAAACTCTCTTTTTGTGTCTTAGTAACAAATAGTTAGTATATTGTCTTGGTTTATAATCAAAAAAATAAGATAATTGTTAATTATCAAATAAAAATCGAATATTTTTCAATTTTGTTAAATAAAATTCGTTTTATTTTGTTTTTTTAAAAACTTATCAACGAAAACGTTTGAATTTGAAGCGCTTTACTAATTTATTAAAAACACAGCTTTAAAAGTGCTGAATGTTTGCTAATTTTACACTTTAATACTTAAATAATGCCAAAAACAATAAAAAAAGTAGGTGTTCTGACTTCGGGAGGAGACTCGCCAGGAATGAATGCAGCTATTCGATCAGTTGTTCGAACATGTGCTTATCATAATATAGAATGCATAGGAATTTATAGAGGATATCAGGGAATGATTGAAGGTGACTTCAAAGAAATGGGACCTCGTAGTGTAAACAACATTGTAAATAAAGGAGGGACGATTCTTAAATCGGCTCGATCTTTAGAATTTAAAACTTCGGAAGGAAGAAAAAAAGCACACGAACATCTTACTAAAGCAGGAATTGACGCTTTAGTAGTAATAGGAGGTGACGGTACTTTTACGGGAGGTTTATTATTCAATACTGAATTTAATTTTCCTGTAATGGGAATTCCTGGAACTATTGATAACGATATTTTTGGGACTAGTCATACTTTAGGGTACGATACTGCTTTAAATACTGTAGTAGATGTAATTGATAAAATTAGAGACACTGCAAGTTCTCACAACCGTTTATTCTTTGTAGAGGTAATGGGGAGAGATGCCGGGCATATTGCTTTGAATGCTGGTATCGGTGCGGGAGCTGAAGAAATTTTAATTCCTGAAGAAGATTTAGGTCTAGACCGATTATTAGAGTCACTGCAAAAAAGTAAAGCTTCGGGTAAATCATCCAGTATCGTTGTTATTGCTGAAGGAGATAAAATAGGTAAAAATGTCTTCGAATTAAAAGATTATGTTGAAGCCAATTTACCGGAATACGATGTTAGAGTTTCGGTTTTAGGTCACATGCAGCGTGGCGGTTCCCCATCTTGTTTTGACAGGGTTTTAGCCAGCAGATTAGGTGTAAAAGCCGTTGAATCTTTATTGGAAGGGAAATCAAATTATATGGTTGGATTGCAAAATGATAAAGTAACGTTAACGCCTTTAGAACAAGCAATTAAAGGAAAAACAGAAATAGACAGAGAATTACTGAGGGTTTCGGATATCATGTCAACATAGAAAAAAAATGAAGTTTATTGTGAGGAAATTAGACTTTAAATTAAGTTAATCAATAACAAAAAATTTAAAAAAAATGTCGAAAGTAAAATTAGGAATAAACGGTTTTGGAAGAATTGGAAGAATTGTTTTTAGAGAATCTTTTAACAGAGATAATGTAGAGGTAGTGGCAATTAATGATTTATTAGAAGTTGATCATTTAGCTTACTTATTAAAATATGATTCAGTTCACGGTCGTTTTAATGGAACGGTAGAAGTAAAAGAAGGAAAACTTTACGTAAATGACAAACATATCAGAATTACTGCCGAAAGAGAGCCAGCAAATCTAAAATGGGATGAAGTTGGTGTTGATGTTGTTGCAGAATGTACTGGTTTCTTTACAACTATAGAAACTGCAAAAGCGCACATTGCCGGTGGAGCAAAAAAAGTAATTATTTCTGCGCCATCTGCTGATGCGCCAATGTTTGTAATGGGAGTAAATCATGAAACTGCAAAAGCTTCAGATATTGTAGTTTCTAATGCTTCTTGTACAACAAACTGTTTAGCTCCTTTGGCTAAAGTTATTCACGATAATTTTGAAATCGTTGAAGCGTTGATGACTACAGTTCACGCAACTACTTCAACTCAAATGACAACTGATGGTCCTTCTAGAAAAGATTGGAGAGGTGGACGTGCAGCAAACCTAAATATTATTCCATCATCAACAGGTGCAGCAAAAGCGGTTGGAAAAGTTATTCCATCATTGAACGGAAAATTAACAGGTATGTCTATGCGTGTTCCTACAGCTGACGTTTCTGTAGTAGATTTAACTGTAAAAGTGGCCAAAGAAACTTCTTACGAAGAAATTATGGCAGTTTTGAAAAAAGCTTCCGAAACTACAATGAAAGGTATTTTAGGGTATACTGAAGATTTAGTTGTATCTCAGGATTTTATTTCTGATCCTAGAACTTCTATTGTAGATGTTCACGCTGGAATTGGTTTGAATTCTACTTTTTTCAAAATTGTATCTTGGTATGATAATGAATATGGATATTCTAGCAAATTGATTGACTTATCGGTTCATATTGCAGGTTTAAAATAATTAGATATATTTACAAAAAATCCCGTTATATTTTTTTAGCGGGATTTTATTTTTTAATGTATGTTTTAAAATTATCCAAAGCATACTCCAAAAACCAAAAAACCAAAATAAAATGAGATTAATAGTTGATAGTGGTTCTACCAAAGCGGATTGGATTGCGATAGATGATGATGGAAAAGTATTGTTTACCACACAAACATTAGGATTAAACCCAGAAATTCTAGAAAATGACGAAATTATTGAACGTTTAAATGATCGTTTCGATATTTTGCAAAATAAAAAAGAGGCCACTCATTTATTTTTCTATGGTGCAGGTTGTGGAACCGATAGAATGAAAATTGCGCTTTCACAGGTTTTTCAAATCTACTTCCCAAATGCGATTATCGATGTTAGAGAGGATACTTACGCAGCTGTTTACGCAACAACGCCTAAGGGAGAGAAAGCAATTGTTTCTATTTTAGGTACGGGATCAAACTGCAGTTATTTTGATGGAAAGGAATTATATCAAAAAGTACAATCACTTGGATATATTATTATGGATGATTGTAGTGGTAACGTTTTTGGAAAAGAATTAATAAGAAAGTATTATTTTAATAAAATGCCAAAAGAATTGGCTCTTGAATTTGAAAAAGAGTACGATGTGGACCCGGATTTTATTAAAAATAAATTATATAAAGAGTCTAACCCGAATGCTTATTTGGCAACTTTTGCAAAGTTTCTGATCCAACATAAAGAAACGGAGTTTTGTAGAAAAATTATCTTTAAAGGAATGAAATCTTTTGTGAAGAATCAGATAAAACAATTTGATAATTGCAAAGAAGTGCCGGTTCACTTTGTAGGTTCTATAGCTTTTTATTTGAAAGAAGAATTACAAGAAACCTTTGATAAATATGAACTGAATTTAGGCAACGTACTAAGAAGACCAATTGACGGGCTTATCGCGTATCACATCGCTAATAAATAATTTATGGAAATAGCTATTATTGCTCATGATGGTAAAAAAGCAGATTTAGTTCAATTTTTGAATAAAAATAAAATCATTTTACAAGAGGAAAAAATAAAGCTGATTGCAACCGGAACTACTGGAAGTAAAGCCGAAAATTCAGGTTTCAAAGTAAAGAAAATGCTTTCGGGACCTTTAGGAGGCGATGCTCAAATTGCAGCCAGAGTCGCTGAAGGGAAAACTAAAATGGTTTTCTTTTTTAAAGATCCATTATCGAGTCATCCTCATGAAGCTGACATAAACATGCTCATTCGCGTTTGTGATGTACATAATGTGCCATTGGCAACCAATGAAGCAACGGCACAATTATTATTAGATGCTATTGCACAGCAATCATAGAAATTTCAACATTTACATTTTTTGGCAGACAAGCCACTTGAACCGTTTCACGAGCTGGAGCGGTTTTTTCGTTGAAAAAAGAACCGTAAACGGTATTTATTTTTCCAAAATCATTCATGTCCATGATGAATATTGTAGTCTTTACGACGTTATCAAATGTCATTCCGGCAGCTTCCAGAACTGCTTTCATGTTTTGCATTACCTGCTCTGTTTCTACTTCAATGGTATCAATAATCAATTCTCCAGTGGTGGGATTAATTGCAATTTGACCCGAAGTGTATAGCGTATTTCCTTTAAGAACGGCTTGATTATAAGGCCCGATTGGAGCCGGAGCATTTTCTGTAAAAATTATCTTTTTCATGATACAGTTGTGTTTTTATATGGTAATAAGTTTAAGAATTAATTATCTATTGATAGTACTTCGTTTGTCCCATTTGATATCACTAAGAACACCAGATTTTATTCCAATAAAGAAACCCCAATTTGCATTTGTACCAAATGGTGACCAGTTAAAATCCATTCTCCAACTCAATAAATCCCTCTCAAAACGAAGTTGGGTGAAAGTTACTCCATTTTGAACAAAATCATAACCGGTAGATACTCCAGCTTTCCATTTTGGAGTTATGTCAGCATTCGCTGAAATCATAATGGAATTTCCAATGATTTTATTTTCTCTGTTGTTGTTTCCATAAGTTAAGGAATAGGCAAATGTCATGTCCCAAGGTAACTTTGAATTAAAGAATTCTGAGATCTTATCTTCTCCTTCATCTTCTTCCTCGTCTTCAAATTGACTTCTTCGGCTGTCGCCTAAGTCCGTATTTGTTCCAAATAAATCGTCTTCACGACCACCATTTCTTTGACTTTGGGTGTTTTTCTCCTTATCAGTTTTGTCTTTTCCTTTACTTGAAAGAGAATAATTCAAGGTCATATTAGAACTGGTCATTCTAAAAAGACTTCCGCCATTATCAATATTAAACACATTAATTCGGTTTCCGGAATTGTCAATTGCATAAGGGTCTAATGTTGCTCCAAAATTGACATTCATTTTATTATCGAACAGTTGTGTACCGCCGCTAACTCTTATAGGAGAAAAGGCAAGTGAAGTTACACCATCGGCATCCAGATTGTAACTAGTGGAAAGGTTTAAATTATTAAGAAGCATTATTTTTTTAGGTTCCACTTTAGTGCTGTCTTTATCAGTAACTTTTGCCTCAAAAGTATTACTCAAATCAAAGCCTAAAGTATTGGAATTGCTTAATCCTGGTGCTCCAAAAATTCCGCTTTCAAATCTGGTATATTGTTTCATTGTCCCGCTAGCGTCTGAAGCATACGTATCATAGTATTTTTCAAAACTAGGAGTGTAGCCATACGAAACAGATGGTCTCATGACGTGTCTTATCGATTTGATTTTTTTGTCATTGCCAAAATTGAAAGTTCCATAAATAGTTGTTCCTACGCTGGATGAAAAGGAGTAGGTTCTAAAAGCGTCAAATCCATTTATGGTTTTATCAACAACTTTGCTTTGGTCAACATCATAGCTTCTTTCAATTGTTTTGGTATACCATATTTCCTCGTAATTCATAGAGGTAGAAGCACTGAAATATTTGAATAATTTAAAATTGGTGCTTAATGGAATACTGTGTTGAAAACCAACTTTCGCATCTCGAAACATTTGTGGTTTAAAGAATAAGGAATCAGTTGTAACAATATTATTTCTGCCGTTTAAATTGTATTGTAAATTTATGTTTTTGAAAAAACCTTTTTTCATGCCATCTTTACCTATAAAAGGATAAATCCTGTCAACACTCAATTGAAGTGTCGGTAAAGTCATATTGATTACTTCTGTTTGAGTGTTTTGTGAATGTGTGGCTGTTAACGACATTCTAACTTGAGGAACTGTAGTAAATGTTTTTGAATACGATATCGAAGAGCTCAATGTATTATTAAGATTCGATCCAATATTAACCTGATTGATGGATTGCTTAAAATATTTGCTGCTTCCAAGATTCACAGAAGCTGAAAAACTTGAATTAGGATTTGATTTAGAGTCTTTGGAATGAGACCATTGGATGTTATAAATATTTTGTTTTAAATAATCCGGGTACCCTCTTTCGCTGGTGATTAAGTTTTCGAATCTAACGTTTAAGTTTCCTCTATAATTGTATCTTTTGGCATAGCTGGATTCAAAACGTAACCCATAACTCCCATTGGTGTAATAATCTCCCAAAACGGTTAAGTCATAATTATCGCTCAGCGCAAAATAGTACCCTAAATTTTGAAGAGAAAAACCTCTGTCATTGGAGTCATTATAGCTTGGTAAAATCAATCCTGAAATACTGGTTTCTTTACTCATTGGAAAAAAAGCAAACGGTAACGCTATAGGTGTAGGAACATTTGCAATGACCATATTAGTCAATCCGGTTACTACTTTTTTGCCTGGAATAAATTTCACTTTGTTGGTTTGGAAATAATATTCAGGATTGTCAACGTCTTTTGATGTCGTAAAACGAGCCCCTTTTAAAAAATAAACCGAGTCGTTTTCTTTTTTTGTGACAGCTGCTTTAATTTTAAATTCTCCTTGATCGGATCTTGAGTTCCAGATTAAAGCTTTTTTGGTTTTAAAATTAAAACGGATAGAATCAGGTTCAATTACATTTGCGCCCTGTTTGAAATTTGGATATTGTGTGAATGCACCGGTTGAATCTTTGATGCGTCCTGCATACACTTCATTTTTCTCATAATCCATAACGATTATTCCAGATTTTAATTCGATGTCTTGGTAATACAATTCCGCTTTATCATATAATGTGATCAGCTTTTTCTTTTGGTCAATTTTAGCATATTGCTCCGCTTTATATCTTACCTTTCCGTCAAGAAACGCTTTTTTAGGCTTTACACTGTCTTTTTTTATGGAATCAGTTTCTTTTGTAACCGTTAAAATAGGGGTGCTTTTTTTGTTAGTATCTAAAGTGGTACTATCTTTTTGTTTGTTTGCGGATATTCCCGTCTTTTTTTTTGTTATATCTTGAGAATATAATTTACCAGACCCTAATGATAGGAAAATTGATAATAAAACGATATTAAATAAGTTTGTATACAAAGGTTTAAATGCTATTTTTGTAAAATTATGGCTTGTTTTTTGACATGTCAAACTTACATATAATTTTTTGTCAAAAATAGTCAAATAAAAAATTTTATGACGGTAGTGTTTTAATTAAATTAACTTTTGGATTTATGCATATTACATATAAAATAAAAACAATATTAACTTTTATTTTGACGATAATTTCTTTATCGGGCTTTAGTCAAAGCAATATTTTCAAGGTAACTTTAGACGCGGGTCACGGAGCACATGATTTTGGAGCGGTTTATGAAGGGCGTGTGGAAAAAAATATTGCTTTGGCAGTAGTTTTGAAAGTGGGGAAGCTATTAGAGTCTACAAAACAAATGGATGTCAATTATACCCGAAAAACAGATGTATTCATTGATTTAATTGAAAGAGCCAATATTGCCAATAGGTTTAACGCTAATATTTTTGTTTCGATTCATTGTAATGCCAATAGAAATACTGCTGCCGATGGTACTGAGACTTATGTGATGGGTTTGAGTAAAGTTGCTTCAAATCTTGAGGCTGCAAAAAAAGAGAACTCTGTAATTACTTTGGAAAAAGATTACAAACAAAAGTATGAAGGATTTGATCCAAACTCTCCCGAGACTATGATTGGAATGACCTTGATGCAGGAGGAATATTTAGACAATAGTATTTCGCTGGCAAGTAAGGTAGAAGATGCTTTCGCAGATTTAGGAAAAAAAATACGAGGAGGAGGAGTGAAACAAGCCCCTTTTATGGTGCTTCACAAAGCATACATGCCAAGAGTATTGATCGAAATGGGGTTTATCTCAAATTCTATTGAAGGAAATACATTAAATTCAGAAGACGGTCAAAATGAAATTGCCAAAGCTATCGCAGAGGCAATTATCAGTTATAAAAAAGAATATTTTGGTACTGGTGAAACTGAAGCTTTTGAAGAGTCGCCTTCGCAAAAAATTAATGAAAAACCTATAAGAGATACTGTTGCTCCAGCGAAACCAAAAATGACTTCTCAACCTGCAGGAGAATCAACACAAGTAAAAAAAACGGTTGACGATTCTAAAACTTTATTCAAAGTACAACTTTCAGCCAGTAGTAAAAGATTAGAATTAGTACCGAAAAATTTTAACGGACTTAAAAATATTTCTGTAGCCTTTGAAAACAAAGTTTACAAATATATGTATGGAGAAACTGCGGATTATGATGAAGCAAAAAAGCAATTAAACGAGGCAAAAGAAAAAGGATATGATTCCGCATTTTTGATCGCATTTAAAAACGGAGAAAAAATTAACATTCAAGATGTAATTAAATAATAATAGCTTATCCTTTTTATATTAAATTTGTAAAAAAAATACTCATATTTTGAAAATAACCAGAGGAGACAAAACCACAATTTTAGTTCTATTTCTTTTTTTCTGCTTCAATGCTTTTTCTCAATCCAATCAAAAGTTCACTGTTATTTTAGATGCGGGTCACGGAGGTAAAGATCCGGGGAATTCTTATCATGGTTTTGTTGAAAAAGAAATTGCGCTTAAAACGACTTTAAAGTTAGAAAAACACCTCAAAAAAGACAATGATATTCAAGTTGTTCATACCAGAAAAACTGATGTTTTTATAGAATTAAAGGACAGACCCAAAAAAGCGAATAGTATCGATGCTAATTTATTTGTTTCTGTACATTGCAATTCGGTTAAAAATCCAGTTCCTTTTGGTACAGAAACTTTTGTAATGGGTTTAGCAAGAAGTAAAGGTAATTTAGAAATTGCTAAACAAGAAAATTCGGTAATATTACTGGAGAAAGATTACAAGCAAACCTATAAAGGATTTGACCCCAAGAATCCTGAAACTTTGATTGGATTAAAAATTCTGCAAGAAGATTATTTAGATCGAAGTATAAATCTGGCTTCAAAAATTGAAAATAATTTTAAAAATAAATTACATCGAAAATCAAGAGGTATAAAACAAACTCCTTTATGGGTTTTGGATGCCGCTTATATGCCAAGTGTATTGATTGAATTGGGTTTTTTATCCAATAGCGAGGAAGGACTTTATTTAAATTCAGAGGAAGGACAAAATAATATGGCAGAAGCTATTGCATCGGCTATCATTGCTTATAAAAAAGAATATTTTGGAACGCAATCCAATGAAAATTATGAAGAGCTTCCATCCAAAAAAGTAGTCGAAAATGAAAGAAAAGACACTTCAAAGAGTACTAAATCAAAGCGCATTATAGAGAAACAAGAGTCGAAAACACAAAATTCAGATGTGGTTTTTAAAGTTCAATTTGCAGCCGGAAATAAAAACATTAAATTAAATTCTTCGAATTTTAAAGGATTAAAAAATGTTTCGGTAACAACAAGTAATGGATCTTTATATAAGTACGCATATGGCTTAACATCAGACTATAATACCGCAAAACAGGATTTAAAAGTGGTAAAATCCAAAGGATATGCTTCGGCGTATATAATTGCAATCAAAGATGGAAAGAATATTAGTATTCAAGAAGCGCTTAAATAATTACAACAAGTCAAATATTTTATATTAAATTTGTAAAAAATACTTAAATTTTGAAAATAACACGAGAAATTAAAACTGCTATTTTAGTAATTGCATCTATTTTATTATTTATCTGGGGCTACAGTTTTTTGAAAGGAAGAGACCTTTTTACCAATTACAAAACATTTTATGTTGAATATAAAAGTGTAGAAGGTTTAGCCACATCTGCGCCCGTTACGCTAAACGGTTTAGTTATTGGTAAAGTTAGCAGTATTACAATAGATGAAAATACAGGTGTATTATTAGTTGAATTACAATTAAAAACGGATTTCCCAATTTCTAAATCGAGTACAGCTTCTATTTATGAGCCAGGATTTATTGGAGGAAAACAAATTGCAATTATTCCTAATTTTAATGATAAAATACTAGCTGTTGATGGTCAAAAATTAGAAGGCGGAGTGAAATTAGGACTTACAGATAAAGTAGGAGATCAATTAGCACCACTTCAAGAAAAATTTGAAAAACTACTGGGAACTACTGATAAATTGATTTCAGGATTGAATAATGTTTTGGACCAAAAAGGGCAGCAGGATTTAAAAGTTTCTTTAGCGGAATTAAGCAAGACTATTGAACAATTTCACAAAGTTTCTTTAAGTCTTAACACTTTATTAGATGATAATAAAACTCAAATAAATGGTGTTGTTACCAATTTTAATAAAATATCCGGGAATTTTTCTAAAATATCTGATTCATTGAATAAAGCCGATTTAGGAAAAACGGTAAAAAACCTAAATGCAACTTTAGGCAGAGTCGATGGTATTATGAGCGGTTTGGAATCCGGTAAAGGTTCTATGGGTAAATTATTGAACGATGATGCTTTCTACCAAAATATTAAAAGTACAACAAAAGAATTAGAATTATTATTGCAAGACGTAAGACTTTATCCAACCAGATATGTCAATGTTTCTTTGTTCGGAAAGAAAAACAAGCCTTATGTTGCTCCTGTAAAAGATTCTATATCTAATGTAAAAAATTAGCAATTATGAGCTATTTAGACAATATTTTATTTGCCATCCTTTTGGTAATCGGTTTTGGTTATTTTTATACAAACGTTAAAAAAATAATTAGAAATATAAATCTTGGAACCGATGTAAATCGTTCCGATAATCCCAAAGCACGATGGACTAATATGGCCATGATTGCTCTTGGTCAATCTAAAATGGTGAAAAGACCTATTGCTGGAGCATTGCATATTATAGTCTATGTAGGTTTTGTAATTATAAACATAGAATTATTAGAAATTATTATTGATGGACTTTTTGGGACACATCGTGTTTTTGCTTTTTTAGGAACTACGTACGATGTGCTAATTGCTTCATTCGAAATTTTGGCTCTTTTAGTTTTAGTTGCTGTAATCTCTTTTTGGATAAGAAGAAATATCATCAAACTAAAGCGATTTGCTAATCCTGATTTGACCGGAGCACCTAAAAACGATGCTAATTATATCTTGTATTTTGAGGTAGTTCTAATGACATTGTTTTTATTAATGAATGCTTCTGATTTGCATTTACAGAATGTACCTGGAGGTTTTTCACATTTTATTAAAGCAGGTTCGTTTCCAATCAGTCAATTTATTGAACCATTATTTAATGGAATGTCTAATGAATTAGTGATGCTTCTTTCCGAAATATTCTGGTGGTTGCATATTACTGGGATTTTGATTTTCATGAACTATCTTTATTTTTCTAAACATTTACACATTCTGTTAGCATTTCCAAATACGTATTTTGCGAATTTAAATCCTCAAGGACAATTTGATAATTTAGAATCCGTTACCAAGGAAGTAAAACTGATGATGGATCCTAATGCTGATCCCTTTGCGGCAGCACCAGTGGATGAAAATGCAGTTCCAAGTAAATTTGGAGCAAGTGACGTTCAGGATTTAAATTGGGTTCAGTTATTGAATGCTTATACGTGTACGGAATGTGGTCGTTGTACTTCATCTTGTCCTGCGAATATAACAGGTAAAAAGTTGTCTCCACGTAAAATCATGATGGATACAAGAGATCGAATGGAAGAAGTAGGAAGAAATATTGATGCCAATAAAGGTATTTTTATTCCGGACAACAAAACATTATTAAACGATTATATTACACCGGAAGAACTTTGGGCATGTACATCATGTAATGCTTGTGTTGAGGAATGTCCTGTAAATATTAGTCCGCTTTCAATTATCATGGATATGAGACGTTATTTAGTAATGGAACAAAGTGCTGCACCAATGCCAATTAATGCAATGATGACTAATATAGAAAATAACGGTGCGCCTTGGCAATACAATCAGCAAGATCGATTGAATTGGAAAAACGAATAGTCGTTAAATCGTCTAACTGGTTATTTATTTACTGAATAACCGATTTACAAATTAAGAATTTGTGATTAACCAAATAAGCAAATAACCGAATCAACAAAATAGTATGTCAGAGAATTTAATAGTGCCAACTATGGCCGAAATGTTAGCTCAAGGGAAACAACCAGAAGTTTTATTTTGGGTAGGTTGTGCAGGAAGTTTTGACGATAGAGCAAAGAAAATAACAAAGGCATTTGTTCGAATTTTGAATCGTGCCAATGTTTCTTTTGCTGTTTTAGGTACTGAAGAAAGTTGTACTGGAGATCCTGCAAAAAGAGCCGGTAATGAGTTTTTGTTTCAAATGCAAGCCATGATGAATATTGAGGTTTTGAATGCATACGAAGCAAAAAAAATTGTTACAGCTTGTCCGCATTGTTTCAATACCTTAAAAAACGAATATCCGGAATTAGGCGGAAAATATGAAGTCGTTCACCATACAGAATTTTTGAAATCATTATTAGATGATGGAAGATTGACCATTGAAGGAGGACAATTTAAAGGAAAACGAATTACTTTTCATGACCCTTGCTATTTAGGAAGAGCCAATAATGTGTATGAAGCACCAAGAGATTTAATTCTTAAATTGGATGCCGAGTTAGTAGAAATGAAGCGTTCTAAAGCTAACGGTTTATGTTGTGGTGCCGGTGGTGCCCAAATGTTTAAAGATGCTGAGCCTGGAAATAAGGAAATCAACGTTGAAAGAACCGAAGATGCATTAGAAACAAAACCAGAGATAATTGCTGCGGGTTGTCCTTTTTGTAACACCATGATGACTGATGGTATTAAAAACAAAGAAAAGGAAGGCGAAGTAAAAGTTATGGATATTGCGGAATTGATTGCCAATGCGCAGGATCTTTAGTGTTCAGTGTTCAGTTTTTTAGTAATCAGTAGTGCTTTTTAACTTATTACACCTAAACTTCACAAATCTGCAATCTAAAATCACAAATCTAAAATCTAAAATCGCATGTACGTTCCATTTGAAAATTTACCCGAAGAATCTAAAATCTGGATTTATCAATCAAACAGAAAATTTTCGGATGCCGAATTTTCTGAAATAGAAACTGCCTTGCAATCCTTTCTTGAAGGTTGGGCTGCACATGGTACCAGTTTAGAATCATCGTATCAATTAAAATATAACCGATTTATCATTATTGCTGTAAATCAGGATGTACAAGCAGCTACGGGTTGTTCTATTGATTCTTCTGTAGAATTTATTCAAAGTTTAGAACAAAAGTATACGGTTGATTTATTGGATAAAATGAATGTGACTTTCAAATTAGGAGAGCATATTGCGCATAAGCCTTTGATTGATTTCAAGAAAATGGTAAAAGATAAAGCGGTTACTGAAAATACAATAGTTTTCAATAATTTAGTCAATAATATAGAAGAGTACAATGAATCTTGGGAAGTTCCAGCCATCGATAGTTGGCATAGTCGCTTTTTTTAAACAAAACAGTACCATGAGAAAAATAGGCGTCAAAATTGTTTTATTTTATGTCTTACTTTTCTTTGTAGCTTCAAGTTGTATTGGGACAAAAATTAATAAGAATAAAGTAATTTTAACTAACGGTCCGTCCAAATCAAAAAATTTGGACAGTATAGCTTTAAGTAATACTCCTAGACTTTTTGAATTATCTCCCGAAGGAAATAAATGGGTTGATAGTGTTTACAATGCAATGACTTTAGAGGAAAAATTTGGGCAATTATTTATGGTTGCCGCTTATTCTAATAAAGATACTGTACACTTCAACGTCATTGATAAACTGATACAGGACAACAAAATTGGAGGATTAATTTTCTTTCAAGGAGGTCCGGTTCGTCAAGTTAAATTAACCAATCGTTTTCAATCGAAGTCCAAAATCCCTTTGTTTATTGGTAGTGATGCTGAATGGGGATTGAGTATGCGACTTGATTCTACGTATCGCTATCCTTGGAATATGACACTTGGAGCCATCCAGGACATGAAATTGTTGGAGAAGGTTGGTGCTCAAATGGGGGAACAAAGCAAACGATTGGGGTTGCAATTTAACTTTGCCCCGGTTCTCGATATCAATACAAATCCCAGAAATCCCATTATAGGTTTTCGCTCTTTTGGTGAAGATAAATTTAAAGTTTCAGAGCGGGCCATTGCTTTAATGAAAGGCGTTCAGAGCCAAGGAATCTTTTCTACCGGAAAGCATTTCCCCGGTCATGGTGATACCGAAACGGATTCTCATAAAGGATTACCAACCATTAATTTTTCTAAAGAAAGATTAGAGCTAGTAGAGTTTTATCCCTATAGAAAAATGTTTCATGAAGGACTTTCGTCTGTTATGGTGGCGCATTTAAACGTTCCCAGTTTAGAATCAAGACCTAATTATCCTTCCTCTATTTCCTATAATGTGGTAACCAATATTCTTCAAAAAGAATTGGGATTCAAAGGACTTATTTTTACCGATGCTTTGAATATGAAAGGAGTGAGCAACTTCATGATACCCAGCGAAATCAATTTTGAAGCTTTTATGGCTGGAAACGATGTACTGTTATTTCCTGAAAATGTTTCTACAGCTATTGAGAAATTTAAGCTTGCTTATTCTCTTAATTTATTTACAGACGAAAGATTGGCTTTTTCTGTAAAGAAAATATTGAAATTCAAATATAAAGCGGGTTTAAACTCTTATAAACCTATTGTATCGGATAATTTATATGACGATTTAAATTCATCTAAAAATGATGCTTTACAGTATGAGTTGTATGAAAATGCAGTTACAGTTCTAAAAAATACGGCTGCTGTTTTACCAATAAAAAATTTGGACAAACAAAAAATAGCTTATGTAAAAATAGGAGATGACAGCAATGATGCTTTTGTTTCAACTTTGAAAAAATACACCGAGGTAACTGTAATTGCAGATACAAATCTGGACAGTTTACAAGTAAAATTACAACCGTTTACAACTGTAATCATTGGATATCACAAATCGGATGTTGCTTTCAAAAATGACGATTTAAAATCAAATGAATTATTTAAGATCAATTTTTTAGCCAAAAATAATAATGTAATTCTGAATGTTTTTGCCAAACCCTATTCGTTATTACCCATTACAAATTTTGATGATATCGAAGGATTGGTTGTTTCCTATCAAAACAGCGCTATTGCACAAGTTGTTTCTGCAGAACTAATTTTTGGAGCGATTGAAGCCAAAGGAAAATTACCGGTTTCTATAAATTCAAGTTTTAAAGTAAATGATGGATTACCAACCGAAAAGTTAAATCGCTTGGGATTCACAACTCCTGAAAATGTAGGAATGAATGCTGCAATTTTGTCGAAAATTGATGCTATCGCCAATAAAGCGATTAATGGTAAAATGACACCCGGAATTCAGGTTTTGGTAGCTAGAAAAGGAAAAGTAGTTTATCAAAAATCATTTGGACATCATACCTATGATAAAACTATAAAAGTTGAAAATTCAGATATCTATGACGTTGCCTCGTTGACAAAAATTCTGGCTACGTTGCCCAATGTAATGCTGCAATACAATCAGCAAAAAATAAATTTGGAAACAACGTTAGGAACAATGTCTCCCATTTTTAAAGATTCGAATAAGGCGAATATTAATTTTAAGGATTTATTGTCTCATTATGCAGGACTTGCAGCAGGAATTCCATTTTATAAAGCGACAGTGGACAAATCGAAATTTCCTTCTGAAAAATATTTCAGAAAAATTTCGGAAGAGCAGTTTTCTAAACGATTGACAGACAGCCTTTTTATAAGGAACGATTTTAGCGACACAATTATGAAAATGATTGTTAAGAGTAAAGTTTCATTGAAAAAAGAATACAAGTACAGTGATCTTACTTTTATGATTTTGAAGGATTATTTAGAAAAAACAACGGGTAAAACATTGGATGTTTTAATTCAAGAGAATTTCTATCGCTCACTCGGAATGAATAATTCCAGTTTCAATCCATTGACTAAATTTGATAAAAACAGAATTCCTCCAACAGAAACAGATACGTATTTCCGTCATCAGCTTTTGCAAGGGGATGTCAACGATTTGTCAGCTGCTTTAGAAGGCGGAGTTTCGGGTCATGCCGGTGTTTTTTCGAATGCTATGGATGTGGCTAAAATGATGGAGCTTTATTTGCAAAAAGGAAGTTATGGCAATCAACAGTATTTTTCTGAAAAAACATTTGAAGATTTCAATACGTGTTATTTTTGTGCTGCAGGAAATAGGAGAGGGGTAGGTTTTGATAAACCACAATTGGGTACTGAAGGACCTACATGCGGTTGTGCTTCCATGACAAGTTTTGGCCATACCGGTTATACCGGAACTATGGCTTGGGCCGATCCCGAAACGCAAATTGTCTATGTATTTTTATCCAATAGAACTTTTCCAGTTGCAGGTGAAAATAGATTATCTAAAGAAAACATTCGGGAAGATATCCAGAAGGTAATTTATGAAGCGATTGTACACTAGCCTAATTTTAGTTATATAATTAGTACTTAGCCCAAATGAAATTAGCAAACAATTTCATTTGGGCTATTGCTATTAAAAGCACTTTTGTGAGTTTTATTTGAAGTACTTAGTTTCAAATTTCACCCTGTATTATAGTATATTTGAGCTAAAAATAGCTTGATGAAAAATAAGAATACCGTTTTTACAAAAGTCAATTTAATTGTATTGCTTTTTTGCATGACGTTTGTAAATGCTCAAAATATGGATATAAATATGCTACGCGATATTAATGTAGATAGAAATAAGAACTTAGATCCTACTTTTAAATTAGTGACGAATAGTGCGGTTCCATTTAGTGTTGCAACTCCCATTATAATGTATTCTGTTGGTTTAATAAAGAAAGATAGTGCCATCAAGAAACAGGCAATTTTTATAGGAGAAACATTTTTAGTCAATGCATTTATTACCACTGCATTGAAACATACTATGAAAAGGGACAGACCATTTGAAACCTATCCCGATATTGATCAAGCAACATCGGCAGTGGAGAGTTCATTTCCTTCCGGACATACTTCTTTAGCTTTTGCAACAGCAACATCACTGAGCATAGCATATCCCAAATGGTATGTAATTGCACCATCTTTTGTATGGGCAGGAACAGTAGGATATTCACGAATGCATTTAGGGGTTCATTATTCAAGTGATGTATTTGCAGGAGCAATTATAGGAAGCGGCTCGGCTTATCTCAGCTATAAAGTGAATAAATGGATTAATAAAAAAAGGTCTGGAAAGGACAAATAGCGCATGAAACAATGCAATTATCTTTTATAGTATTTAACTTAAATTTCCATAAAAGACATTCCTATTTTTCTTAAATTCGTTTCACTAAAATACATTCATGAAAATTGCAATAGTTTGTTAACCTACCTTTGGAGGGAAGTGGCGTTGTCGCTACAGAATTAGGTCTTGAATTGGCAAGACGTGGTCACGAAATCCATTTTATAACTATAGTCAACCAGTGTGTTTGGCTCTTTTAAATGCGGTGAGAATTCAGAGAATGAAGTTTTAAATTAAAATTTATTTAACGAAAGTTTCTTTGGAAAAGCAAAGCGTAATGCGGATTCATAGCACTATAAGTTTGAATTAACCGTTTGCCTTTTCCTTCATATAAACAGTTGTGCCAATTTTGATTACGTAACCTTCTCCCTGTTTTTCAATTTTTAACTTTGATGGAAGCTTCCCGTCTTTCCATTGAATGGCTAAGGTATTTGTTTTTTCATCCAGGGTAAAAACTCCTGTATTATGAAATTTTGGCTTCCCATTGATGGTAGTATGATAAATAATGGTTCGGTCATTGTTTATTTTCAGATAGATATCTTGTCCGGAAGTAAACTTGTTAACTATAGGATCATTGCTATAGATCTTATACGAACCATAAACTGAAGAAGGCTCCCTTTTATTGAAAAATAATACAACAGCAATAAGGGTAAGCAATATTAAGAAAGATGCTGCTGTAAAGATTTTTTTCCTCTTTAATGGAGCAGTTTCTTTGTTGAGGAGGGTACTAGAGGTGTTGTGGATAGTATTCATAAGTAAATTTGAGTTAAAAATAAAAGCTATTTGAGATATATGCAACAGGTTTAAGCAATTCAAAAAAGTCTCTGCATAAAAGCAGAGACTTTCTGTGTTTCTGATAATAATCCTTCTGATTTAGTTAGCAGGTTCAGGATCATTCCATACAGGCGTTCCAACACCAGGATAGAATCTTAGTTGAGCTATTTTCAAGCCTGAATTATCAAAGTACCAGTAGTAGGTGTCTAATGGATCGCTGAAGAGTTCTGTTCTGTCTAAATCTCCGTCACCATCAATATCTGCCCATACATACAGCAATTGGTTGGTAACGTTTTGGAATTTATTGTTATTTCCGTGTGCAGAAATATCTAAGATATATTCTCCTGAGCTGCAGTATTCCAACGCTAATTGTTGATCCCAATAGCAGGATTTCATCTGTGCACTGCCCCCTGGCTTGCCCAAGCCACGAACGTAAACAGAATAATCTGTTACTCCATCGTTTGTTGCATCGGGTTCAGGCAGTTGGAATGTGGCTTCACCATCGGTGCCGTTGGCATCCAATACCGCAAAGTCGCCTTTCGCTAACAAGATTTTTGTTCTGGCTACTCCTCCTGCAGATCCCAGTGGAACAAAGATTCTGTGCCCGTTACCACCACTGAAATCAGGATTTTTCCCTTTAGATACACCAATGATGTTCAGATTGTAATGTGCTCCACTTGGGGCGCCATTTCCTCCTCGTGCGGTTAAACTGCCCGGAGAATTGTTTTTTGCATTTGCAGTTTCGAATACACTATTTGCAGTTGCGACTTCATTTTCTGCTGCTGAAGATTGTAAATCCTCTTTAGAGCAACTTACTCCTAATAAAATTGTTAAAATTAACACCGACAATAATTTAAAATTTCTCATAATATTTAAAGATTTAGTTAATAAAAATTCAGATTAAAATTCTACACATAACTTTGATAAAAATACTACAGGGATACAGTCGCTCTAAAAATGAAAAATCCCTAAAAGAGGTAAAATAAACTAAATGATAGAAATGCAATAAAGGGTATTTTTTATTACATAATCATTGGATTTAAATTCTAGAACGAATCTACTTTTTTTAAATATATTGATAAAATATATTCGGCACAAAGCATAAAGATCTGTTAAATAACTCATTTTCATTAATTTAAAAGAAAAGTAAATGTTAAAAATGTTAAAAAAAAACCAATAAATCATTATTTACAAAAATGAAAATTTTTATAAAACTTGAATTCAGCAAACAAAAAAGATTAGAGTCATCTAGAATTTTAACCTTTCAATAATACTTTATATTTACAAATCCTGTGTGTTTACAATTAATTCTGCAATATCCATGATTTTTACTTTCACCTCTGCTGGCGAAAGCATCTTTTGGGCTAGCGTGAGTTTCTAACTATAAGAATTATTTATCTTAAATTTTTAAACAGTCTCTTAGTTAAATGCTCAGTAAGAATACAATGAATGAAATTTTATTTTTTTATAGTATTTAACTTAAATTTCCATAAAAGGCATTCCTATTTTTCTTAAATTCGTTTCATTAAAACACATAGATGAAAATTGCAATAGTTTGTTATCCTACCTTTGGAGGAAGTGGTGTTGTCGCTACAGAATTAGGTCTTGAATTGGCAAGACGTGGTCACGAAATTCATTTTATAACGTATAGCCAACCCGTTCGTTTGGCGCTTTTAAATGCAAATGTGCATTACCACGAAGTGAATGTTCCTGAATATCCATTGTTTCATTATCAACCTTACGAATTGGCCTTGTCAAGCAAATTAGTTGACATGGTAAAGTTATATAAAATCGAATTGCTTCATGTGCATTATGCTATTCCACATGCTTATGCGGGGTATATGGCAAAACAAATGCTGAAAGATGAAGGAATTAATATCCCAATGGTGACTACACTTCACGGAACTGATATTACATTAGTAGGGAATCATCCATTCTATAAACCAGCAGTGACTTTTAGCATTAACAAATCGGATTTTGTTACTTCGGTTTCCCAAAGTTTGAAAGATGATACCCATAAATTATTTAATATAAAAAACGAAATTGAGGTGATTCCTAATTTTATAGAATTAGATAAAAACGTCAATGATCCGACTATTGCTTGTCATCGTTCCGTAATGGCAAAGGAAAATGAGCGAATCATTACTCATATCAGTAACTTCAGAAAAGTAAAACGAATTCCGGATATAATTAAAATTTTCTATACTATTCAAAAAGAGATTCCTGCTAAATTGATGATGGTAGGGGATGGTCCTGAAAAAGAAAAAGCAGAATATTTATGTCAGGAATTAGGAATTCAGGACAAAGTCATCTTTTTTGGAAACAGTAATGAAATCGATAAAATTTTGAGTTATACTGATTTATTCCTGTTGCCATCTGAAACCGAAAGTTTTGGACTTGCCGCTCTAGAAGCCATGGCTTGGAGTGTTCCTGTAATTTCGAGTAATTCGGGAGGCTTACCAGAAGTGAATTTTGACGGTATTTCCGGATATTTGAGTGATGTGGGGAACACGGATGAAATGGCACAAAACGCTTTGAAAATTTTAAAAGACGATGCTACTCTTCAGAAATTTAAAGAAAATGCACTGTCAGTTGCAAAACAATTCGACATCAAAAACATCTTACCACTTTATGAAGAATTATATAAAAAAGCCATAAAAAAATACGCATAGATTTTACATTTTTCTATAATAGAAGCAAGTAACGTTTTTTTAATTTAATCTATTAATCAATAAAATTCTGCAATGAAAAAAATATTATTATCACTAGTGGCTGTAACTTTAGTTTCCTGTGGTGCAACATCTACAAAAAGTTCCGATAAAAATTCTTTATATGAAGTCTTGACCCAACAGACGAATGGCGGTGCAAGTATTCGTTTTTTTGAGATTCTTTCGGAGCCAAATGAAATTGCAATGCTACAGAATGATGAAAATTTAAAAAATAAAATTAGTCCGAATGATATTCAGACTTCTAATTTTATAGTTTTGAATATGGGTGAAAAAACTTCGGGAGGTTATAGTATAGGAATTGATACTGTAGTTGAAACCGATAAAAATATAGTTATCACCATAAAAGAAACGAGCCCTGAGCCCGGGAGCATGGTCACACAAGCTTTTACAAATCCTTTTTGTGTAGTCAAAATAAATTCTAAGAAAGAGATTATTTTTAAATAAAAAAACGCCACTATTTCTAGTGGCGTTTTTAATATGTTTTCTAAAAATATTAGAATTGGTATCTAAGTCCTAGTGCAATATCAGAACCGTAATTGTTTTCGTAATATCCATTTCCTCCAAACTCAGGTCTGAAATCTAATGAAATTAACAAAGGAATGTCAAAATTGTATTCAATACCAATATCTCCAGCAGCAAATACAAACGTTTCATTAAATGAATTGTTGTCTCTGTCATCATAGCTGTAGCTTCCTACACCACCACCTACACCAGCATACCAGTTGAAACCACCATCAATGTTCCATACCCATTGGTACAAAGCTGCTAATTTTACTGCATTGTCATCAAAACCATTATTGTTATAGTTACTTCTGTTTCTCCAACCTAAATCAAGTTCAAGTCTATTGTTGCTTCCTAATGCTCTTTGGTAAGAAAGTTCTCCACCAAAACCATTATTACCACCTAAACGTAATCCCAATGCGTTTTTCGAAATGTCTTGTGCTTGTGCGGTAAATGCTAAACTAATTAACATTATTGCCGCTAAAATAATTTTTTTCATAAGTAAGTTTTTATAGATACAAATGTATAATTTAGCAGGATATGAAGTTTATAAAATTTTATATAAAAGTTATATAATTTACGTTTTTTTAGAATTTTGATACTTTTTTATATTGGCATTACATTAGGATATTTTGTTTAGTGAAAAGCGCTGAAGCCACTATTTGATTGCTTAAAATATCTTCCATTTCAAAAAGATTTTCTTCTTCAACATAGTTTGTTTCGGAATAGCTGTATAATTTCCAACGTTTTTTATTATATTCCAATGCGGTCAAGTTCTCCACCCAATCTCCTGAATTCAAATATAAAGTTGATCCGTTTTTGTTTTCTTTATGAATCATTTTCGGCTCATGGATATGCCCACAAATAACATAGTCATAGTTGTTTTCGATAGCTAATTCGGTGGCTGTTTTCTCAAAATCAGAAATGTGTTTTACTGCTTTTTTGACGCTTGCTTTTATTTTTTTAGAAAAAGAATACGGTTCTCTCCCTAATTTGGATAAACACCAATTGACAAAACGGTTTGAAAGTATTAAATAATCATATCCTAAACCGCCAAGTTTGGCAATCCATTTTGAATGTTGTACAGAAGCATCAAAAACATCACCATGAAATATCCAAGCTTTTTTGTCATCGAGATCTAAAACTAACTTGTCAACCAATGCGAAATTACCCATATTCATGTCGCTAAATTTCCGGAGCATTTCGTCATGATTTCCTGTAATATAGTAAACCTTAGTTCCTTTGGATGCAAAACTTATAATTTTTTGTATGACTTTTAAATGTGCTTTTGGAAAATAGGATTTTCGGAATTGCCATACATCTATAATATCGCCATTTAAGACTAACGTTTTAGGTTTTATAGAAGATAAATAATTATAAAGTTCTTTAGCATGACTACCAAAAGTTCCAAGGTGCACATCTGAAATCACCACTAACTCGACTTTTCTTTTTTTCAATGTATTTGAATTTGAAGTTTACCAAATTAATAGAATTATTAGCAATAGAAATGAAATTAAAGGTTAAGAAATCTAAGACAAGATTAAATTAATATCAATAAATGTGAAATGTTTCTTAAAACTTTATCCCGAAATCTCGGGATAAGCTTTTAAACTTTAAACTAAAATGGTACTTTTGTTCAAAACTAATTATAATGGCAGGAAATAGCTACGGAACACTATTTAGAATAACAACTTTTGGAGAATCACATGGTGAAGCATTAGGCGGTATAATAGATGGTTGCCCTCCTGGAATAACTATAGATTTAGATGCGATTCAATTTGAAATGTCAAGAAGAAAGCCGGGTCAATCGGCTATAGTTACCCAACGTAAAGAGCCGGATGATGTACAATTTCTTTCCGGAATATTTGAAGGTAAAACAACTGGAACGCCCATAGGTTTCATTATCCCGAATACCAATCAAAAATCAGACGATTACTCTCATATAAAAGATAATTACAGACCCAGTCATGCCGATTATGTGTATGAAAAAAAATATGGTGTTCGTGATTACCGTGGTGGTGGACGAAGTTCTGCACGTGAAACCGCCAGCAGAGTGGTGGCTGGAGCGGTAGCCAAACAAATGTTGCCAGAAATAAAAATCAATGCTTACGTTTCTTCAGTAGGTCCTATTTTTTTAGAAAAACCATACCAAGAATTAGATTTTTCAAAAACTGAAAATAATCCTGTTCGTTGTCCTGATGAAGCATCAGCGGTAATTATGGAGGAATATATTCGTGATATTCGCAAACAAGGGGACACTGTTGGTGGAACCGTAACTTGTGTGATTCAAAATGTGCCTATTGGTTTAGGAGAACCGGTGTTTGACAAACTTCATGCTGAATTGGGCAAAGCCATGCTTTCAATCAATGCAGTAAAAGGATTTGAATTTGGAAGCGGTTTTTGCGGAGCTAAGATGAAAGGAAGCGAGCACAATGATTTATACAATCCTGACGGTACTACTAAGACAAATCTTTCGGGAGGAATCCAAGGCGGAATTAGTAATGGGATGGATATTTATTTCCGTGTGGCTTTCAAGCCTGTAGCTACAATTATGCAAAAACAAGAATCATTGGATAACAAAGGTAATATTACCGAGATGACTGGAAAAGGACGTCATGATCCTTGTGTAGTGCCACGCGCAGTGCCTATAGTTGAGGCAATGGCAGCCATTGTACTTGCTGATTTTTATTTGATAAACAAAACCTATTAATACTAATTTTTGAAGCTTTTCCTGCTTTAATCTTTCCCTTGCTTGGCAGCAAACAAGAAAAACATATTGTTGTAAAGAAAATTTACTCAACACTTATGAAAATAGAAGAAAAATAATCAGGGCTAAGACTAAAACCTAACAATCAATTTAATGAATACCAAAACAACTAAAAAACCATCTTTTTTTTCAGGATTAACGGGACAAATATTAATAGCTATGGTTTTGGGTGCCATTCTAGGTATTATAATTCATAATTCAATTTCTGCGGAAGCAGCCCAAGGATTTAGTGCAAAAATTAAAATCCTCGCAACAGTTTTCATTAGATTAGTCCAAATGATTATCTCACCATTAGTTTTTACAACACTTGTTGTAGGAATTGCAAAACTGGGTGATATTAAAGCAGTAGGAAGAATAGGCGGTAAAGCAATGGGTTGGTTTTTTACGGCTTCATTCGTATCGTTATTATTGGGAATGTTTTTTGTAAACATACTTGAACCAGGAGTTGGGCTTAATCTATCAAACGTTGATTTAGCTTCAGCATCAGAAGTTACAGCAAAAACACAAAGTTTATCTTTTGAAAATTTTATAGAGCATATTGTTCCAAAAAGTATTTTTGAAGCAATGGCTACCAATGAGATTTTACAAATTGTAATTTTTTCTATTTTCTTTGGTTTAGCGGCAGCAGCATTGGGAGATTATGTAAAGCCTGTTACAAATGCTTTAGATAAAACTTCTCATATTGTTCTTAAAATGGTAAACTACGTAATGAAGTTTGCTCCAATAGGTGTTTTTGGTGCGATTGCCGGAGTATTCGCCGTAAGAGATTTTCAGGAATTAGCAATTACATATTTCAAATTTTTTGGTTCATTCTTAGTGGGGATTTCATCACTTTGGCTGGTATTAATTGTGGTAGGTTATATTTTTCTAAAAAGCAGGATGACTGTTTTGCTTAAAAGAATTGTGAGTCCTTTGATTATTGCTTTTGGAACAACCAGTAGCGAAGCAGTTTTTCCAAAATTAACGGAAGAATTAGAACGTTTTGGAGTAAAAGACAGAATCGTTTCTTTCATGTTACCACTTGGGTATTCTTTCAACTTGGATGGAAGTATGATGTACATGACTTTTGCCAGTATTTTTATTGCTCAAGCCTACGGTATAGATTTAGATTTAGGAACACAAATGACCATGCTTTTAGTTTTAATGCTTACCAGCAAAGGTATTGCAGGTGTTCCAAGAGCAAGTTTAGTAGTAGTGGCTGCAACCTGCGGTATGTTTGATATTCCAATTGAAGGAATCGCATTAATTTTACCAATAGATCATTTTTGCGATATGTTTCGTAGTGCAACAAATGTTTTAGGGAATGCCTTGGCTACATCCGTTGTTGGGCAATGGGAAGGTGATGATGAAAATGAAAATGAAGCTGTAATTTCAGAATAGTTGTAATTTTAAGTTTTTCCTGTAAATATATATTTAACCTGCTCAATTAGTTGAGCAGGTTTTTTTATGTTTAAAAATTAAATTGAAAACATTTTTTAATTTTACGGCTAGCAATCCTCTTTTTTGAATATCTATTTATTCTGTTTATTTTAATATATAATGTGTGTGTATCACTCCTTTTTTTATTAAAAAATGTATATTTGATAAACTCTAATTGTTTATGTATCATTTACGGATTGTTTTATTACTATTGTTTGTATTAAATTATTTTGGTGGTAATTCAATTGCACAGACAAGAATATATTCAAAGAAAGAAATCACTAAATTAACGGATCAAGCGTCCCAATACTTAAAGGATGCTAATTTTGAAAAATCTTTGGATATTTCTAAAGTAGCACTTCGTTCCGCTATTGACGCTAATGATTTATATGCTATTGCTATTTCCAATATTACAATTGCAGCGAATTATGCTGAGATGGCTGAATTTGATAAAGCCATATTTTTCTATAACAAGAGTCTATCCTATGCTGATAAGACGAATAATGACATTTTAAGAAAAAGGATAAATAACAATTTAGGTAATATCTATTGTTTTGAGAAAAAACAATATGTAGAAGGAATAAAATTTTATGAAAACTCCCTTAAGTACAGTCAAAAATTAGCAGACACTAATCAGGTTTTTATGACCAAACTTAATATTGCCTGGGCTTATTTTGATATTGGTCGTTTTGAAAAAGGTTTACCAAGTTTGGAATTCATCAATAAATACAATAAAAAATATGGTGATGAAACAACCATTGTAGCTTTAAATATGCTAAATGGAATGTATTATGCATACAAAGAAAACCATAATAAAGCGACATCATTTTTTTTAAATGCTATAAAATTTGGAAAAGCAGGAAATGAAAAGTCAGATTTGTCCTTTGCGCATCTAGAATACTCTAAATATTTACTGAAAAAAGGAGATCATAAAAAAGCATATGAAAATCTCGAACGTTATAATGTAATTACTGATGAACTCTACAATAAAGAAAAACTTAATAAAGCAAATGTAGCAGGAATAAATTTAGAATTAGACGAGTATAAAAGGGAAATAGATAAAATTGAAATTGAAAAAAAGGCTCAACTTCAAAGTTTAGAAAAATCTAAAACTATAGTACTGCTATTTATTATTATATTTTTAGTATTGTTGCTATTGCTCTATTCTTTATTCAAAAATAATAATTATAAGAAGAAAACGAATGTTGAGCTTTCTGAAACAAATAGGGAATTAATAATTGCCAAAGAAAAAGCAGAAGAAGCATCAATACTAAAATCACAATTTGTCTCTACAATCAGTCATGAATTAAGGACTCCTTTATATGGAGTGGTAGGAATTACAAATATGTTGTTAGATGAGCATAAAGAATTAGCTGATAGTCCGCATTTGAGTTCTCTTAAATTTTCAGCCAGATATTTATTGTCACTCGTTAATGATGTTCTTCAAATTAATAAAATTGAAGAGAACAGAATTATTCTTGAAAATTCGACTTTTAATTTATCTGATGAAATTCACATGATAAAAAATTCATTATCATTTATTGCAAAAAATAATAATAATTTTGTCATCGTTAAGATAGACCCTACGATTCCGGAATATTTAATTGGAGATAAATTAAGACTTTCTCAAATAATTATTAATTTAGTGAGTAATGCCTTGAAATTCACTAAAAACGGAGAAGTATTTATTACTATAAATTTAGTAAAAGTTGTAAATAAATCACATTCTCTGGAGTTTAAAATAAAGGACAATGGGATTGGTATAGCAGTTGAAGACCAAGATAAGGTTTTTGAAAAATTTGTGCAAGTTGGAAGAAAAGAAGAAGATTATCAAGGTACAGGTTTAGGTTTGTCTATTGTAAAGCGTTTGTTAGAATTATTTGGAAGCGATATTTCATTGGAGAGTACTTTGGGTCTAGGAACTGAATTTACATTTACGATAGCATTTGAATGTAATACTGATAAAACAAATGATATAATAAATAATATTCAGGTTGATTTATCTTCAAATAAACTATTGAAGATATTAGTAGTGGAAGACAATAAGATTAACCAAATTGTTACTGAAAAAATTCTCCTAAAAAATAATTATTCTTGTACTCTCGCTGATGATGGATTCCAAGCTATAAAACTATTAGAAGAAAAGGATTTTGATATTATATTGATGGATATTAATATGCCTTTGATTAATGGTTTTGAAACCTCTAGAAGAATTCGTCTCAAAGGCATAGAAACCCCCATTGTTGCATTAACGGCTTTTCATAAAGAAGAGATTATAGAAGAAGCTCTTTCAGTAGGAATGAATGATATTATCGTAAAACCTTTCGACCCAACAAAATTATTTGAAATTATCAATATCCTTATTTCGGAAACTAAAAACACGATTGAAGTGTAGTGTTTTTTTAGTTTTGATTAGAGTCCTATCAGCGTTTTTTATGTTATTAACAACAAAAAGTGTTTTAGGAATAATGTTAAAATCGTTAAACCATAAAAAAAACCTTATATCAGGATCTAAATGGTTTAACGATTTTAATATAAATACATCAAAAGTTTTTTTTATTTAATGGCAATAGTTTTATGCGCTTTTTTCATGCTGCCCTCTTTTTTTGCAATGGTAACATGTAGAATACCATCTTTGTAACTTGCCTCTACTTTGTTTTCATCTATGTATTCAGGAAGACTGAAAGATCTGCAAAAAGATTGATAATTAAACTCTCTTCTATAATAATTATCTTTTTTTCTTGTTTCCTCTTTTTCCTCTTTTCTCTCTGAAGATATCATAAGCATGTTGTTGTCAATTTCAACTTTGAAATCTTCTTTTTTCATGCCTGGGGCAGCCAGATCAACTTCTAATTTATTATCTGTTTCTTTTAAGTTTACTGAAGGTAAGTTACTGCCTATAGTAGAAAAATTTTTATCAGACCAATCAAATACATCCTTTGAAAAAAAATCATCAAAAAGGGTATTCACTGTTGGAAATGAGCTGTTTCTTTTAACTAAAGTTCCCATGATTTTGTATTTTTAAATTATTTAGAATAATGATATCAAGTGATATAAAATAAATGATAACAAATTTAATAAAATCTTTATTTGCTTAAAAACAACTAACATATAATTAACTCAAAATAAGGCTTTTATGTATTAAAAATGCCTTTTGTTTTATTGACAAAAGGCATTTCTTACAGATAAAAATTAAAGAGTGGTACCTAATTAATACCAGCGTTTTTTATTTTGTTTGGAAACTTCTGATTTTCTCGATTTGTGAGCTCCACCACTACGGTTTGAATTTTTTTGTTGAGATCCAGGAGCCGTTTCCGGGCTTCCGGAATGCCAAGGATAAGGATGGTCATTTACGGTTTTTACATCCACTTTTATTAGTTTTTGGATGTCTTTCCAATAGGTATGTTCGTCTTTACTGCAAAAAGAAATTGCAATACCTCCATTTCCCGCACGACCGGTTCTACCAATACGGTGAACATAGGTTTCAGGAATATTGGGTAAATCAAAATTAATTACAAAAGGCAATTGGTCAATATCAATTCCTCTGGCTGCAATATCAGTAGCTACAAGAACACCAATTTCTTTGTTTTTGAAAGCGTCCAAAACGCGTTGTCTTGCATTTTGTGATTTGTCACCGTGAATGGCTTCTGCGGCAATATTATTTTTTCGTAATGCTTTTACAACATTATCAGCGCCGTGCTTGGTTCTTGAAAAAACCAAAACATCGGATAGATTTTCATTTTTAATTAAATGATAGAGTAAATTTCTTTTTTCTGTTTTTTCAACAAAATAAACACGTTGTTCTACATTTTCGGCTGTAGACGAAACTGGCGATACGGTTACTGTTGCTGGATCAGTTAGAAACATTTCGGCTAATTCCCGGATAGCCATTGGCATTGTAGCTGAGAAAAATAGTGTTTGTCTGTTTTTTGGCGTAAGCTTTACAATTTTCTTTACATCATTTACAAATCCCATATCAAGCATTTGATCTGCTTCGTCAAGAACCAAAGTGTGCAAGTGATCTAAATCAATAAAACCCTGTTTGTGTAAATCAAGCAATCTTCCCGGTGTCGCTACCAAAATATCCACACCATTTCTTAAGGTATCCACTTGCGGATTTTGTGAAACGCCTCCAAAAATAGTAAGTTGAGTCAGATTTGTGTACTTACCGTATGTATCAAAACTTTGCCCAATTTGGACTGCTAATTCTCGGGTTGGAGTAACTACTAAAGCACGAATTTGTTTGGCTTTTTTTGAAGAACCCACAATTCGGTGTAATTGATGTATGATTGGAATAGCAAACGCAGCTGTTTTTCCAGTTCCGGTTTGTGCGCAACCTATTAAATCTCTTCCCGCTAATACAATAGGGATAGATTGTTCTTGAATAGGAGTGGGGTTAAGGTAGCCTTGTTCAAATACGGCTTTTTGTATACTTTTTGAGAGCGATAAATCTTCGAATAACATATTTTTGGTATTAAATATCTTGTATTAAGTACATAGATAGTGTCGCAAAGATAGTATTATTATTTTTGATGAATGTTTATATGGTATTCTAGGATTAGAATTTGCGGAATTTAAATCCAGAAATTCATCAATAAAACAGGCTACATCGTATTAGATTTAATAAAATCAGTTACTAAATACCCAATAAGCTTTCCTACTAAATGGTTGTTTTTTTCTTCGCCTAAATCAGGTGCGCCTTCGCAAATATGTAAATACCCTGCATTTTTATTTTTTGCAAAAAAGGATATAAACTGGCGAAGTTGTTCGACTGAGAAACCACTCAATGTCATGGCACTGCTGGCAATGTTTGGAATTGAATCTAAATCAATCTCGATTCCGAAAAAATCATCATTTACAAACTCTAAGGCTAGATCCATTTCTTGATTAAACTCTTTTTCTTTTCTAATGTTTAAGCTATCATAGGTATTGTAGCGTACGCGATCTTCTATTTTTTTAATGATGTCCAAAACACTCTTGGAAGTGTAATTTTCGTGTAAACCAAAAATAAAATATTTTTTTAAAAAACCTTCCTCATAAGCATATGAAAAACCATTACCGCTGTGACGTCCTTCTAAAATTCTAAAATCAGAATGGGCATCAAAATTTATAGCATTAATAGGTTTGCCTTTTGCGAGTGCAGATCCTTTTATGTTTCCGTAAGAATTATTATGGCCACCACCTATAACTATAGGAATTTTGCCCAACTTTACAATGTTGAAGATTATATGGGAAACTTCTTTGTCAATTTTTTCTACTAACTGACTTAATTTGGATCGATCATCAATATCATTAAAATCCAAATGTTCTACTTCTCTCATTTCGGCACTAACATTCAACTGGCCTAATACAATAAGTTGGCTTCCTTTACAAAACCGATTATGCTGAATATTAGCGATACTTTTAATGGCGCTATCCCAAGCAGATGCGGCGCCAGGCCTGCCAAAATTAGCCCTTATACCTATGTCTTCCGGAATTCCAAACAAGACATATTTTGCCTCGCAAGTTTTTAGAAAATCAACAGGATCGGTCTCTTTTGGAACGGTTATCATTTTTTCTCCAAATTTTATTTCGCCACTTCTGTGGTTCGTAATTTTTGCAAGATCTTTAATAGTAAATGGGATGATTTTTTCCATCAAAAAAAATATTTTTTTCCCAAAAATAATATAATTACGTTAACTTACGTTATTACGTGGTTATATATTGTTAAATTTGTAAAATAAATTAAATTAAATTAGAAAGATGGAAAATCAAAAAAGCAGTTCAAGTCTTAAAGCGGTTGTAGCAGTATTAGCTATTTTATTAGTGGGAAGTTTAGTTTATATTTTTAAAATGACTTCTGACACAGAGATCGTAAAAACAGAATTGAAAACCACAATGACTGAAAAAGAATCAGTTATGAAAGACTTACAAGAATTAAAGTCAACGTATGATGCTGCAATTGCAGAAAACACATCAATGTCTGATGAATTGATTCAGGAAAGAGATAAAGTGGTAAACTTAATGTCTGATTTGAGTAAATCTAAAGGCGATGTAGCTTCATTGTCAAAATACAAAAACCAATTCAATGCTTTGCAAGGAAACATGAAGGTTTTAATGGCTGAAAATGATGGGTTGAAAAAGGCAAATACAACACTTACTACGCAACGTGATAGTACGGTTGTGGTATTAGGAGAGACTAAAAAGAATGTAGAAGCATTAACTGGTCAAAATGAAGAATTGGCAAAAGCGGTTGAAATTGGTTCAAAATTGACGGTTTTAAACACTAGAGGATCTGCTTTTAAATTAAGAAGTTCTGGTAAACAAATCGAAACTGATAAAGCGAGCAGAGCTGACGTTCTTAGAGTTAATTTTACAATTGCTGAAAATCAAATTGCTAAATCTGGTGATAAAACATATTATGTTCAAGTAATTGACAGTAAAAACAATGTTTTAGGCGATAAAAAAACGGAGACTTTTGGAGAAAATACTTTAACATACAGTTTTTTAACGAATGTTAAATATGAAAACAAAACAATTCAAGTTTCTGAGGATTTAAAAGGAAAAGATTTTGCTAAAGGAACGTATTTTATCAATATTTTTGATAGAGATATATTGGTTTCTAAAACAAGTTTTGTTTTAAGATAAGAGCAGGCAATAGTACAAAATAAAAAAGAGGAACGTAATGTTCCTCTTTTTTTATGCAAAAATTTCACCTTCGATCAATACAGTGTCAATTAGATTACTGCCAAAAGCATACGGTAATTGATAGTAGGATGGAATAGGTTTTGTTAGTATTAGATTTGCTTTTTTGCCAACAGTTATGCTTCCGTGGGTTTCTGAAATTCCCATTGCGTAGGCTCCGTTTATAGTGGCGGCATTTATGGCTTCTTCGGGAGTCATTTTCATTTTGATGCAAGCGGTTGCCACTACAAAATTCATGTTTCCCGATGGAGTAGAACCAGGATTGTAATCGGTTGCGAGAGCGAGAGGAAGTCCGGCCGCTATCATTTCTCGTGCTGGTGTATACGGAATACTTAAAAAATAGGAACACGAAGGCAAAGCGACAGGCATTGTTTCGGTGTTTTTTAAAGCTTCAATATCTTCCGGTTTCATAACTTCTAAATGGTCTACAGAAAGGGCATTGTATTTTACTCCAGCTTGAATTCCTCCAATGGAGTTGAACTGATTGACATGGATTTTTGGCTTTAAGCCAAATTTAATTCCAGCTTCCATGATTTGTTGGGTTTCATCAACAGTAAAATAACCGGTTTCACAAAATGCATCGATGAAGTCTGCCAGTTTATGTTTTGCAATTTCAGGAAGCATTTCGTTGATGATTAAATCTATATAACCTTTGTGGTTTGTTGCATATTCCAATGGAAAAGCATGAGCTCCAAGAAAGGTTGCTTTTATAGTTATTGGATAGTTTTGAGCTAATCGTTGAATCACGCGAAGCATTTTTAGTTCTCCTTCTATTGTCAATCCATATCCCGATTTGATTTCAACGGCTCCGGTTCCTAAACGCATGACTTCTTCGAGTCTAGCTTTGGATTGGTTGTAGATTTCTTCTTCAGTCGTTTCATTCAATTTTTTAGCTGAATTTAAGATTCCACCGCCACGATTGGCAATTTCTTCATAGGTCATGCCATTGATTCGATCTACAAATTCCTGTTCGCGATTACCGGCATATACAATATGCGTATGACTGTCGCACCAAGAGGGCAAAACCATTTTTCCGGTTGCATCAATCGTTTTGTCAGCATGTATTGGAGGTAAATTCTCCATAGAACCAAAATCAGCAATTATATTGTCTTTAATTACTAAATAGGCATTTTTGATCGTTGGAAGAATAGGCATTTCTGCGCCGGAAACTTTAGAAACTGATGTTTCCCGAACCTGAAGTAATTCTTTGATATTTATAATTAGCGTTGTCATTTATATAAAAATTATTCTGAAACTTTGATTTCAAACATTTTATCCCAGTTTTTACCGGTTACAAAAATGGTTTTTGTTTTAGGATTGTAGGCAATTCCGTTTAAAAAGTCGTCTTCGGTAACTTTTACTAATTTTCTTAAACTAGACAAATCTAATACCGCTTCTACTGCGCCATTTATAGGGTTTATGATAGCAATTGCATCTTTTTGCCAAATGTTACCATAGATTAGACCATTAATCCACTCCAGCTCGTTTACACTTTTTATTTTAGTACTAGTTGTATAAACATTGATATTGTCTACTATTTTAAGTGTTTTTGGATCCATTTTCCAAATTTTTTCGGTTCCATCTGATTGGTATAAGTATTTACCGTCATTTGTCAACCCCCAGCCTTGAATGTCTTTATCATAAGTAAAGGTTTTTTCAAGTTTTAAAGTGTTTGCATTATAGATAAAACCTGTTTTTTCGGTCCATGTCAATTGAAATATTTGATCATTCAGTATAGAAATTCCTTCTCCAAAATAAGCTTTATCTAAATCAACTTGTTTAAAGATTTTTCCTGTCTTATAATCGTATTTTCGGAAATGAGATGTTCCATTTTGTCCCGTACTCTCATATAAAGTGTCTTTGTAGAATTCTAAACCTTGGGTGAAAGAAGCCGTGTCGTGAGGATACGTATTGACAATCGTATATTTTAATAATTTTGGATGAATATTAGAAACTAATTCCACTCTTGTGGTAGCTTCTGAGTTTTGTCCCTCATAATAAACTAAAGCCTTTAGGTTTTGGTAGCCTAATTTTTGATTCTTTAATTCAAAAGTGAATGCACCAACTCCCTTTTTTGAACCAATTTTTTTATCATTTACATAGTAAATAATGCTGTCGATAGTTTTTGAATTGGAGTT
Organism: Flavobacterium glycogeni; assembly: GCF_048286775.1. Lineage (NCBI taxonomy): Bacteria > Pseudomonadati > Bacteroidota > Flavobacteriia > Flavobacteriales > Flavobacteriaceae > Flavobacterium > Flavobacterium glycogeni. Next base: position 40,767 of record NZ_JBLVPV010000008.1, on the reverse strand, counting down.
CAAAATTTCCAAAGAAAGCGCTTCTTGAGGCTGGTATTGCTCCTTGAATTTAGAATTATCAAAGGTAAATAAAGAATTTTCACCTTTTTTTGTATCTCCACAATTAACCAGTAAGGTTTCTAATAAAATGATAGATAGTATGTTATAGTTTTTCATAGTGTAAAATTTGAATACCCCAATATACAACGTTATTTTAATAGGTGCAAAGCACTTGCAAAAATATAAAAAGTTTGTATATTTGCACCGGCAAGTCCTACACGACCAGCTCCTGCAGACTCCCCCAGGATGGGAACATAGCAAGGGTACGTGGTTGAGCGGTGCGATGTAGGTCGCTTGCCATTTTTTTATTTCTTACAAAAGTAGTCTTCCTTCGGGAGGATTTTTTTATTTTTGGACAATTCTAAGTAAGAGGTTAGGAGTTAAAGGTTAGGAGTTGGAGTCCATAACCCATTAATTCATAACCCATTAATTCATAACCCATAACTATAATAATGAGTAAAGTAGTTCTAATTACAGGAGGTTCATCGGGAATAGGAAAATCTATTGGCGAGTTTTTACATCAAAAAGGTTTTGTTGTTTATGGAACAAGCAGAAATCCGGAACGAGTTTTAAATTCGGTTTTTCCATTGGTCGCTTTAGATGTTCGGGATACGGATTCGATTCATACGGCTGTAGCCAAAGTAATTGCTATTTCAGGAAGATTGGATGTTGTAATCAATAATGCAGGTGTTGGAATTACTGGACCGCTGGAAGAAATTCCAATGCATGAAATCAAAAATAATTTTGAGACTAATTTCTTCGGTCCAATTGAAGTGATGAAAGCGGTGTTGCCACAAATGCGGACACAACAATCGGGATTGATTATTAATGTTACTTCTATTGCCGCATATATGGGTTTGCCATACCGAAGTGTTTATTCAGCTTCTAAAGGTGCTCTTGAACTTATAACGGAAGCGTTGCGCATGGAAGTGAAATCCTTTGGCATTCATATTACGAATGTTGCTCCGGGTGATTTTGCTACAAATATTGCTTCGGGACGTTTTCATGCTCCAGTCATAAAAGGTTCTGCTTACGAAAGCCCTTATGGAAATACATTAAAAACTATGGATGAACATGTGGACAGTGGCAGTAATCCTTATGAAATGGCAGAAGCGGTATATAAAATTATCCAAACTCCTGAACCTAAAATTCATTATAAAGTGGGTGCTTTTATGCAAAAATTATCAATTGTATTGAAGAGAATTTTACCGGATAAAGTATATGAAAAAATGCTTATGAATCATTATAAGTTGTAATTTTGCACCGAATTTAGAACAAATCCTTTCAGGGTTTTAAACCCTGAAAGGATCAAAATTATAAAACACACAATTAAATAGATATATTATGAAGTTTTTTATTGACACGGCTAATTTAGCTCAAATTAAGGAAGCACAGGCATTAGGCGTTTTGGATGGCGTTACTACAAATCCAACATTGATGGCAAAAGAGGGAATTACGGGTAAAAATAGCATTTTGAAGCATTATGTTGATATTTGTAATCTTGTTGATGGAGATGTAAGTGCCGAAGTTAATGCTTTGGATTACGACGGAATGATTAAAGAAGGTGAAGAATTAGCTGATTTACATGAGCAAATCGTGGTAAAATTGCCTATGACTAAAGAAGGAGTTATGGCAGCTAAATACTTTTCTGATAAAGGAATAAAAACGAACGTGACTTTAGTATTTTCTGCTGGTCAGGCTTTATTGGCTGCAAAAGCTGGAGCTACTTATGTTTCTCCATTCATTGGTCGTTTGGATGATGTATCTACAGACGGTTTGGCTTTGATTGAAGAAATCAGATTGATTTATGATAACTACGGTTATGAAACTCAAATTCTTGCTGCTTCAGTTCGTCACACGATGCACATTGTAAACTGTGCAAAAATTGGTGCTGACGTTATGACTGGACCACTTTCTGCAATTTACGGATTATTGAAACACCCTTTGACTGATATTGGATTGGCACAGTTTGTTGCTGATTTCGAGAAAGGAAATAAATAGATTTGAGATTGCAGATTGCTTCGCCTGTTCGCCTTTCAGGCTCGGGTAACGATTTCTGATTTTAGATTTCGGTATAAATAAAAACTCCCATTATGCTTAGCAAAATGGGAGTTTTTTTGTTTCGGTATTTAGTATTTAAGAATGCTTTGTAATTAGATAGTATAACAATCGTTAATCTAAAATCATTAATCAGCAATCAAAAATCTTAATGTCCTCCGGATATTTTTTTATCAAAACTGATTCCTTGTATTTTAAGAATTCCACTTACTTTCCAAGCGTAAAAAGCCAAATAAGCAAAACAAAGAACACCAATTATATAACTACTTTGGATTCCGATGCTTTCAGAAACAAATCCTTGTAACCAACTGATAACTCCTCCACCCATAATCATCATAATCAAGAAGCTACTTCCTTGGCTGGTATTTTTTCCTAATCCGCTAACCGCTAAAGTAAAGATACAAGGCCAAAGTGTACTACAAAATAAACCAACACTTGTAAATGCATACACACTTACCATCCCGTTTGTAGTCATTCCTATTAAAAGAGCAATAATTCCTAAGACTGAAAAGATAAGTAACATTCTTGCCGGATTTCCTTTACTGGCAATATCGGCTGCAATTAATACCAGAATAACTAATCCGTAGATATAGAAAGGAGTTAGATCGTGTTTTGCTATTGCATTAACTGCCAAGAAAACTCCAAATGCTAAATAAGGTGCAATAAAACGAAGTATTTTTTGTAAACTCATATCGCTTGTAAAGGCTTCAACAGCTCCAGTCCAACGACCAATCATTAAACTGGCCCAATATAAGGAGATATAAGGCGCAACATCTTGGGTCAAAAATCCTAGTTTACTTTCCATATAAGCAGGAAGGTTACTGGCAGTTGAAACTTCAACCCCTACATATAAAAATATAGCAATCATTCCCAGAACTAATTGTGGATATTGTAAAGCTGATTTTCTTGAAATTCCACTTTCGTTATTCTCATCTTCAACTACCAATGCTGGTTTGTCCGGTAAAGAAGAAAATTTTAATAATATGGCTACAAGTAAGAAAGCCAATCCTAATACTAAATAAGGGATTTTGACACTCTCTATACTCATTTCTGATGTACCACCTGTATTAGAACCAAATATAGCAAAACTCACGATTAATGGACCAATTGTAGTTCCAAGATTATTAATTCCACCAGCCATAGTCAAACGTTGAGAACCAGTTGTAACAGGTCCCAATGCAATAGCCAATGGATTGGCAACAGTTTGCTGTAAAGAAAACCCTAGTGCTACTATAAATAAGCCAGATAACATTAATGGAAAAGAACCTGTGTTTGCCGCTGGATAAAACAATAATGTACCCAAAGCAGAAATAGCCAGTCCTAATGATAAACCATTTTTATATCCTATTTTGTTTACTAAATCTTCTTTCATTAAATAGGAAATTCCCATATATATCAATGAACCTACAGTGTAAGCAATGTAAAAAGCAAGAGATACTAATTGGCTTTCTCCTTGTGATAAGTTAAAAGCAGTTTTGAAAACGGGGATTAAAATGTCGTTGCTTGCTGCAACAAATCCCCAAAAGAAGAATACGGTGGCTAAAGGAATAAATTGTCCCCATTTGGTTTGCAAATTTTCTGAATTCATAATTTTTTTTTGGTTTTTTTTTAATTTAATTATTTCTTTTTTTTGCTGCAAGACCGTAAATATATTTGTTACGTATTTTAGAAAAAAATAATTTATAACAAATATTGTTAAATTTAAACAAACAACACTATTTGTTCAACAATGTGTTTTATTTGGTTTCAAAAATTGAAGACACAAGTTATTCTAAAATTTTACTTTTTACCTCTTTACTGTAATTTCGCCCAATGGGTAAGGTATATGAAAGTATTTGAATTCGATTTCCCTCTATAGATTTTACTTTATCAATCGCTATAGTATAGGATTTATGAATTCTCATAAATCGATCCAAAGGCAATTCTTCGGATAATGAGGTTAATGATTTATGTGTTATATAGGTTTTGTCAGTAGTTACGACCTTTATGTATTCTTTCATTCCTTCGATAAACAGGATTTCATCGAGCGTGATTTTAATCATTTTTTTATCTACTTTGATAAAAATGTAAGGTTCGATTCGATGGCTTTCAATTTTGATGTTATTTTTTAAATTGAACTCGGCTTCAATTTTATGAATGCATTTAATAAATCGGGGTAATGGTATGGGTTTAACCAGATAGTCTAAAACGTCCAGTTCATAACTTTCGGCTGCAAACTCCCTAAAAGCGGTGGTAATGACGATTTTAGTTTTATATTCAATTAATTTAATCAATTCAAATCCAGTCATCACAGGCATATGTATATCTAAAAATACAACATCAATAGTGTTGTTATTTATAAATTCAAGTGCTTCTATAGGGTTGTAAAATGTTCCAATAATTTCAAAGTCCGAAAAATTAGTGAAATAATTTAGGAGGACTTTTGTAGCTAACGGTTCATCATCAATCAAAACACATTTAATCTTCATTTTCAATAGGTATTTGCAAACGGATGATATAATAATTGAACTTTACTTTTTGTTCCAGTTTGAAATTATTTTGAAAAATTAATTTCAATCTCTTTTTAGTATTTATTAAACCAATTCCTTTTTTGCTTTTTATAGTTGGTGAAAGTACAAAATTATTTAATATTTCGAATTGTAATATAGCGCCATCAATAACTTTATAATTGATTTTAATTTTAAGTTTTTTATTGTTTACCCCTCCGTGTTTAAAGGCATTTTCTATCAGTGAAATGAAAAGTAATGGCGGAACTTTGGCATCCTCAATGTTTGATTCCAGATTTATGGCCACTTCCACGTTTTCAAAACGAAGTTTTTCTATTTCTATATAATTTTGGATGTATTCAATTTCCTTCATCAATGGGACAAATTTGGTTCCTTTGACATCATACAATACGTACTCCATCAATTTTGAAAGCTTTATGATTACATCAGGAACTCTATCTGAAGATTCTAAGGATAAAGCATAAAGATTGTTTAAAGTATTGAAGAAAAAATGCGGCTGAATTTGGTTTTTCAGATATTTTAATTTCATTTTAGACTGATTATTTCGCATAACTAAATTTCGCTCTCTTTCTTTTAGCCAGGTCAAAGTAAAAAAGGCTGAGGACGCAATGGCTAAAACATAAATTTCGCCGATGACTACCGCAACAATATGATTGATTTCAAAGGGGCTGTATTCTCTGTTGGCTTCAGGAAAGACATTTTGTGTAATAAAATAGTATGTTAATTCGGTTCTTAAAAAATAAACGATAGCCAAACACAATAATAAGGCTAGGGTATATTTGTAATATTTGGAAGCCATGATGTAACGAGGTATCAGGACAAATGTATTGAAGTATACCAATGGGATATGAAGTGAAAATTCAAGCAAATTTGATTTTAAAGAATACATATAATCATTAAAATAAGCTCCCCAACGTAGAAAATTCACTAAAAAAAACACGCCCCAAAACCAAATATGATGTTGAAGTTTGATGTCGAATTTTATTTTTTTGATTGGATTCACTTTTTGAAAAGAATTAAATCACCTTTAATAAACCATAAATCAGGTGCCATTTATTCTGCAACTTTAAACAATTTGAAAATATAAATGAGTTTTTTTTGCAAAAAAATCCGGAATAATATGAATTTAACATATAAACGACTTTAAAAATACATATTGTTGAAGAAATCATGTCGTTGGTTTAAAATTTTGAATAAAATGGCACTGTTTTTTTCGAAAATAACGCATCATTGAAACAATTATGTTGATTGTATAAAATTTTTAGCTGTTTGTATAATTTTTTTTTTTAAGAATATCTTAACAAATAAGTTTACATCATAACTAACAAAAATAAATAAACATGAAACAAATTATCTTAATCTTTATGATTGTTTTCACTACGCAAGTTACCCTTGCCCAGGTGAAAACTGTCAAAGGCTCAGTAACCGATGCTGTCGGGGCACCAATGCCTGGAGCGTCTATTGCCGTAAAAGGGGAATCAAAAGGAACCATCACAGATTTTGACGGTAATTTTTCTATTGAAGCACAAAAGGGGAAAACTTTGGTAATCTCTTATATGGGATATGAAACCCAAAATGTAGTAGTTGGTGATGATAATAGTATCAAAGTACAATTGAAAGAAGCATCCTCGACCGCTCTTACTGAAGTAGTGGTTACTTCTCTTGGTATCAAGAAAACCAGAAAATCACTTACCTATTCTGCACAAGAATTAAAAGGAGAAGAATTAACCCGTGTGAAAGATGCTAACATTATCAACACTATTGCCGGTAAAATTGCGGGTGTTGCTGTTACAAAAAGCGCTGGAGGAACTGGAGGTTCTACTAAAGTTGTTATTCGTGGGAACTCTTCTGTAACGAATAACCAACCTCTTTATGTTATTGATGGAATACCTTTGTATAATGCTACTTCCGGACAACCGAATGATTCATTTGGAAGTTTAGTTGGTGGTAACCGTGACGGTGGAGATGTTGTTTCTCTTTTGAATTCAGATGACTATGAAGGTATGACTGTATTAAAAGGGGCTTCTGCTTCTGCTTTGTATGGTAGTCAGGGGGCTAATGGCGTAATTTTATTAACTTCTAAAAAAGCTAAAGAAGGAAAGTCTAATTTTAAAGCCTCATCAGTAACTACTTTTGAAACGGCTGCTTATTTGCCTAAATTTCAAAATGAATATGTAGCTGTAGCTAAATCTAATGAAACATGGGGAGCAAAAGGATCTTCTGTTGATCATGTAGAAGATTTTTTTAGAACTGGAAATACTCAAATTACATCTTTAGCATTTACTACAGGTTCTGCTGTAGCTTCTACTAGTATATCGTATGCAAATACAACTGCTTCAGGAATTATTGAAGGGAATAGTTTGAAGAAAAATAATTTTGGTATTCAACAAACTGGAAAGTTTTTTGGGGATAAATTGAGCGTAAGTGCTAGAGCAAACTATACGAGTCAATCGATAAATAATAAACCTGTTAATGGTTTGTATTTTAATCCTTTAACAGGTGTTTACACTATGCCAAGAGGAAATGATTTTGATTTTTACGCAACTAATTTTGAAAAGTTTGATCCAGTAAGAAATCTTATGGTTCAAAATTGGATGACTGATAACGATTATTTACAAAATCCATATTGGGCAATCAAAAGAAACGCTTCAGAAGATACTAACCAATTTTTTGATGGCGCTCTTGGATTAGACTATAAAGTTAATAATTGGTTGAGTATTGCTTCGAGATACAGTTACAATCGTATTGAAAGTGGTTTTGATAAAAAAATATATGCTTCTACTCAAGGTACACTTGCACCTTCAACGGGAAGATATATTAATATTAATAGCTTAAGCACTCAAAGATATGGCGATTTAATCGCTACTATTAATACTAAATTTAATGATGATTTTAGTTTTACTGCTAACATTGGAACAAGTATTACTAATACACAAGGTAATCTTGCTACCACTTTAGATTCATCAAATGGTGGTTTAGCGTATGCAAACTGGTTTACTCTGGGTAATTTTGTTAATAATGCTGGGAATACTCAAACATTAGGTTCCAGTAAAGAAGTACAATCTGTTTTTGCGGCTGCTACTTTTGGGTATAAAAATTACTTATATCTTGATGTTACAGGAAGAAACGACTGGTCTTCAACATTAGTTAATACTGATAATCTATCTTTCTTTTATCCATCTGTAGGTGTTACAGGGATTATTAGTGAGATGACTACATTACCGGAATTTATCTCTTTTGCTAAAGTACGTGCTTCTTATGCTCAAGTTGGTAATGATATCTCCTCTTTCGTGACTTCGCCTAGATCAACAATTGCAGGAGGTGTGATATCTCCACCATCAGTTGGACCAAGACCTGGAGAATCATTGAAACCAGAATTGATGTCAGAATTTGAAATTGGTACTGAATGGAAATTCTTTGGTAATCGATTAGGAATTGAAGCTTCTTACTATACTTCAGAAACTAAAAATCAATATATTCAGGTTCCTGCTCCTGCAACAAATCCTTTTGGTTATACTAATTATGGCTTCAATGCGGGTAGTATTCAAAATTCAGGAATTGAAATTGTTTTGTCTGGAAAAGTTGTTAAAACAGATAAATTTTCTTGGGATACTGCGATAAACTACTCTCAAAACAAAAATGAGGTAAAAGAAATTCCTGCTGAATTAGGAGGAAGAATTAATTTAACGGATCCTGGAGTAAATAACTACAGATACGCTTTAATTGAAGGAAGACCTTTTGGTGTAATTGAAGGGAAAAATATCGTTAAAGATGCTCAAGGCAGAATTGTATTGGATAAAGACGGTAAATTGCAAAAGACAGAATTTGTAGAGGTTGGTAATGCTAATCCAGACTTTATGTTAGGATTTTCTAACTCATTCAAATTTGGATCTTTCTTTGCAAATGTACTTATAGACGCTAGATTTGGTGGAGACGTAATGAGTTTAACTGAAGCTGTTAATGATCAATTAGGTGTTTCTAAAGCTACAGGAGATGCCAGAAATGCAGGCGGAGTAGCTATTAATGCTGTTAATTTTGACGGTTCTGCTTATACAGGATTATATGATGCTAAAAGTTATTACAAGCAAGTAGGAGGTAGAGACGGATTTACTGGTGAGTATGTTTACAATGCTACTAATGTAAATGTAAGAGAGGTTGCTATTGGGTATACATTTAATACTAAAAAAATGCATTTTATACAATCAGCCAGTATGTCATTAATCGCTAGAAACTTATTCTTTATATACAAAGATGCTCCTTTTGATCCAAACATTGCTTTAAGTACAGGTGAAGGTTTACAGGGTGTTGATATATTTGGAATGCCGTCAACTAAAAGTATCGGTCTTAATTTAAATGTAACTTTCTAATAAAAAAATCATGATATTAAATAAAATAAAAAGAACCGCTATCTGCGTTTCCTTACTCGCCGCAGTAAGTTGTACAGATAATTTTGAGGATATAAATGCAAACCCGGGAGGATATACAGATACAGAATTAGAGCAAGATATTAATCATGTGAAGACTTTGTTTACTCCAATGTTTAATAATGTGTTTATTCTTAATCCGGAATGGCAATACCAATTGCAACAAGGATTGCAAGGAGATATTTGGTCAGGATATATGGCAACTGGTACTGGTTTTGCTTCGGGATCAAATAATACGACCTATAATCTAATTGATGGTTGGAATGGATTTGCTTGGGGTGCTGGTTATAGTAGTATAATGGCAAATGCTTTAAAAATTGAAAAAAGAGCAAAAACCCAATTTCCTGAATTCTATTATGTTTCATTGATTCTAAAAGTAGAGGCAATGCATAGAGTTACTGATACGTATGGACCAATAGTTTATTCTAAATTTGGAACGACTGATGCTATAATTGGATATGACTCACAAGAAGAAGTTTACAATCAAATGTTCAATGAATTAGATTTAGCTGTAGCTGATTTAAAGGCAAGAGTTAAAGCGAATGAGAAATCAAGGTTTATTGGAACGGATATTACTTCTTACGGAGGGGATTATAAACAATGGATTAAGTTTGCAAATTCATTGCGTCTTAGAATGGCTATGCACATTGTGAAAGTAAACCCAACTTTGGCTAAAACACAAGCTGAGAAAGCTGTAAGCCATGAATTTGGTGTAATGACAACAAAAGAAGATGTTTGTAAAATAACTTCTCCAATATTTAAAAATCCTATAAATACTATTAGTGGTGCTTGGAAAGATATTCGTATGTCTGCTGATATGGAATCAATAATGGGTGGATATAACGACCCAAGAATTACAAAGTATTTCAATACATCTGTAGAGTTTCCCGGACAATACAAAGGAATTCGTACCGGTATTGAAATTGCCGCTAAAGCAGATCATGAAGATTTTTCTGCTATAGGTAAAATTGTAGATACTAAAGAATTGGTTTTCATGACTACTGCTGAAGTATATTTTTTAAGAGCAGAAGGAGCATTAAGAGGCTGGAACATGGGTGGAGCAGCTAAAGATTTGTATGAAGCAGGAATCACTAATTCATTCGAACAACATGGTTTTGGAGCTTCTTCGGTTGCTTATGTTGGGGATAATACAAGTATGGCTAAAGATTATGTAGATCCTAAATCGGCTGTAAACAATGGTATTGCTGTAAATAAAGTAACAATTGCTTGGGATGCAGCTGCTACAAATGAAGTAAAATTGCAAAAAATCATTACTCAAAAATGGATTGCAAATTTCCCGGAAGGGCAGGAAGCATGGACTGAATACAGAAGAACAGGTTATCCTAAATTGTTTCCAGTGCTTAAAAATACAAGTGGAGGAAAAATTACTACTGAGTTTGGTGTAAGAAGGGTAAACTTTCCTCAATCTGAAAAAGATGGCAATCCTGGAGGTTTAGCTACGGGTATTGCTAAACTTGGAGGGCCGGATAATGGAGGAACTAGACTTTGGTGGGATACTACCGGACCGAATTTCTAAAAAGACAACTGTAGATTGAAAATAAAAATGGTGTAAGTAATTCCTATTATTTACGCCATTTTTTATATCAAAATTCTTTTTTAAAGGATAAGTCTCTAATTTAAAGAATTTACAATTGAGATTATAAAAACAAGTTCTATTTTTCTAAAACGCATTATTGAATAAATCATGTCGTTTGTTTAAATCTTTTGACTGTTGGTATATTTTATTTTTTAAGAAAAAACGTTTTAGGTAGTTTTATATCGAGATTAAGTAAATAGAGTCAAAGGCAAGAGAGATTCAGACAATTGCCAATTAGAATAAGTAAATCGAATAAAAAAAATAAAAATGAAAAATGCTTTAGAAATTAAACCAGACATTAGCTATAAAAGTGTGGGTAAATTTGAGGACACTAGATTTGAAAAAATTCATAACGAAATTTTCAAAAATTCGGTAGAAGCTTCAAAAATTGTTGCTCAAGAAATAGCGCAATTAATCAAATCTAAGCAAGAAAAAAATAAACCATGTGTTCTTGGTTTGGCTACTGGTTCTTCCCCTATAAAAGTGTACGAAGAATTAGTACGTATGCATAAAGAGGAAGGACTTAGTTTCAGTAATGTAATCACTTTTAATTTGGATGAATATTATCCAATGACAAAAGAGAACAATCAGAGTTACCATTATTTCATGCATCAGCATCTGTTTAATCATATTGATATAAAACCTGAAAATGTAAACATTCCTGATGGAACGGTAGCTATCGAAGATTTGAATCAGTATTGTGTTGATTATGAAATGAATATTAGGAATTCTGGCGGTCTTGATTTTCAATTATTAGGGATAGGACGTACCGGACACGTAGGTTTCAATGAGCCAGGTTCTCACATCAATTCAGGAACGCGTATTATTACTTTGGACCATATCACCAGAGTCGATGCTTCGTCTGATTTTAATGGTATCGATAACGTACCAAAAAGAGCGATCACCATGGGTGTGTCTACAATTCTGCGATCTAAAAGAATTGTTTTGATGGCTTGGGGCCAAAATAAAGCAGATATTATAAAAAGAACGATTCAGGGAGATATCAGCTCTGAAGTCCCAGCTACTTTTTTACAAAATCACACGAATACCACTTTTGTTTTAGATCAATCGGCAGCTTCTGAATTGACACGATTTGAAACGCCTTGGCTGGTTGGTGAATGTATTTGGAATCAAGAATTAAAAAGTAAAGCGATTGTTTGGCTATGCCAAAAAACAAATCAGTCTATTTTAAAACTAACGGACAGGGATTACAATAATAACGGAATGTCAGATCTTTTGGCTTTAGAAGGTTCCGCTTATGATTTAAATATTAATATGTTCAATGTATTGCAGCATACCATTACGGGATGGCCGGGCGGAAAGCCTAATACTGACGATACTTATAGACCGGAACGCGCTAATCCATCTAAGAAAAGAGTGATCCTTTTTAGCCCTCATCCAGATGATGATGTAATTTCTATGGGAGGAACTTTTTCAAAATTGATAAAACAAGGACATGATGTTCATGTAGTGTATCAAACTTCAGGAAATATAGCGGTTACAGATGATGAAGCATTAAAGTTTGCCGAAGTGTGCAACGATTTTGTAGGCACCGATGCTACTAAAATAAATTTTAAAGCGGTTATCAATTTTCTAAATAACAAAACAGAAAACCAAATTGATTCTGTTGAAGTTAGAAAATTAAAAGGGCTTATCAGACGACGCGAATCCTATGCTGCAACAAGATATATTGGATTAAAAGATGAAAATACCCATTTTTTAGACATGCCTTTTTATGAAACAGGGCAAATAAAGAAAAATCCATTAGGCGCTGAAGATATAGCCATCGTAAAAGATATAATTGCAAAAATTAAGCCCCATCAAGTTTTTGCCGCTGGAGATCTTGCCGATCCTCACGGTACGCACGAAGTTTGTCTTAACGCCATTTTCGCTGCCATGAAAGAATTGAAACCGGAGCCTTACATGAATGATTGTTGGTTGTGGTTGTATAGAGGCGCTTGGCATGAGTGGGATATTCACGAAATTGATATGGCTGTGCCGTTAAGTCCAGATGAGGTTTTACTAAAAAGACATGCTATTTTATACCATCAATCCCAAAAAGACAGAGTGATGTTTCAAGGAAACGACTCCAGAGAATTCTGGGTAAGAGCCGAAGACCGTAATAAGAATACAGCAAAATTGTATGATAATTTAGGTCTTGCGGAGTACGAAGCTATCGAAGCTTTCAAGCGTTTCGACTACTAAATAAAATAATATGCAGATTTTTCTTTTAATAATTATTAAAAGAAAAATCTGCATATAAAATTTGTTCCTAACTGTGTTCAAATACTTTTCTCTACTTTGTAATTACCCAAAAAATATATGAAATACATTTTAATCCTATTATTCACTGGCATCATTGCGAACGCTCAAATAAAAAAAGAACAATTAGATCTTATGCCTTGGCCTCAAAACATAAACTTGACTCAAGGTACTTTTGCGCTAAGCAAAAACTTCAAAGTAAATATTACGGGTAATCCTAATTCAAGAATTTTTGTAGGTGCGACAAATTTTTTGCGAAGATTAGATGGTAGAACAGGATTGTTTTTGCAACAGGGTTTTGTGACAAAAATTAATGAAGTTCCTACGGCAGAATTACAAATAAATTGCGTTAAAAACGGAAAAATAGGTTTGTATGAAGATGAAAGTTATCAATTAGAGATTCAGTCTAATAAAATAATAATTAATGCCACAACAGATCTTGGAGCGCTTCATGCCTTAGAAACACTATTGCAAATGTTACAAAATAATAGCACTTCTTATTATTTTCCAACAGCCATGATTACGGATTTTCCAAGATTTACCTGGAGAGGAATAATGATTGATGTGGCAAGGCATTTTCAGCCAATAGATGTTATCAAAAGAAATCTTGATGCGATGGCTGCAGTAAAAATGAATGTTTTTCACTGGCATTTAGTAGATGATCAAGGTTGGAGAATTGAGCTTAAAAAGCATCCAAAATTAACAGAAATGGCTTCGGATGGGAATTATTATACCCAAGAAGAAATAAAAAATATTGTAAAATATGCTGATGAACGAGGGATTTTAGTAGTTCCTGAAATTGATGTTCCGGGTCATGGAACGGCAATACTTACGGCTTATCCGGAAATAGGCAGTAAAGTAGTGAATTTAAATTCAAACTCTATTGAAAGCAAAACGCAGGTATCTGGGATAACATCCTATTCTTTAGAAAGAAATGCCGGAATTTTTTCGCCAACATTGGATCCTTCAAACCCTAAAACGTATCAATTATTGAGTGAAATATTTGATGAGGTTTGTCCTTTATTTTCGGGGAGCTATTTTCATATTGGAGGGGATGAAAACGAAGGGAAAGATTGGGATTCTAATCCTAAAATTCAAGAATTTATGAAGAAAAATAAGTTGGCAAACAATCATGAATTGCAAACTTATTTTACCATGCAATTGATCCCGATGCTAAAAAAGCATCATAAAGAATTAATGGGTTGGGAAGAAATAATGACAAAAAACATGTCTAAAAGTGCCATTATCCATGCTTGGAAAGGACCAAATGAAAAAGTTCCTGGGGGTAAATCGTTAATTACAGCTGCACAGAATGGCTATAAAACGGTTTTGTCAAATGGGTATTATATTGATTTGATGCAAGGTGTTGAAGACCATTATTTGAATGATCCAATCCCAAAAAACACGATTCTTACTCAAGAAGAAAAAGCAAGAATATTAGGTGGTGAAGCAACGATGTGGAGCGAACTGGTAACACCTTTGACTTTAGATTCAAGGATTTGGCCAAGAACAGCTGCAATTGCTGAAAGATTATGGTCTGATGAAAATATCACCGATTTAAATAGCTTACGCAAAAGATTGAAAGAAGTTTCTTTTAGATTAGAAGAACTTGGAATTACACATTTAAGAAACAAAGAAGTAATTTTAAGAAACATCAGTAACAATCAAAAAACAGATGCGTTAAATGATTTTTCGAATGTTTGTGAGCCACTGAAAATATATTCCCGCAATAGTGGTGGAACAGAATATCAAATGTATTCCCCTTTTACTTTATTTGCTGATGCCTGTACCCCAGATGCAAATGATGCCATCGCTTTTGATGAAGTAGTGAACCGCTATTTAGGAAATAAAAGTTTAGAGAATCAAGTTTTAGTTACTGATTTTCTAAAAAAATGGGTGGATATGAATGCAAAATTGATTGATTTGAGTGCCAATGCACCATTGATTCAGCCGCTTTTACCACTTTCAAAAAGCTTAAGTGATATAGCACAACAACTTTTAGTAGGTATAGAAAAAAAACAATCTTTAAATTCATCGGTAATGAGTGATTTATTGGAACAATGTAATTCTAAAGCGCACGCCGATGTGGAATTGGCAGTGTATACTAGTTTGAAAAAATTAATCAAATAATGAAAGTTCAAAAATAGAATAAGTTTGTTAAAATTGAGTTTGGTTATTTATATTTTGATTTATTTTATTTTGAATAAATATTAGTTTCTTTTAAAGAAAATGATATTATAAACCTGGCATTTTGTGTCAGGTTTTTTTTTGATTACCCTATTAATAGTAAGTTAAATGCAATTCATAAAAATGTGTTTTTTTGGATAAAAAAAATTAGTATTTTTTTCGTATTTTTGCAAAAATTTTATAAAATAAATATTCATGTTAACAGTAAATAATTTATCAGTTCAGTTTGGCAAACGAATTTTGTTTGACGAAGTAAATACTACCTTCACACACGGTAATATCTATGGAGTTATCGGAGCCAATGGCGCTGGAAAATCTACTTTTCTTAAAATAATTGCAGGTGAAATGGATCCTACATCGGGGCATATTCATTTGGAACCGGGAAAACGTATGTCGGTTTTGAACCAAAACCACAATATGTTTGATGAGAGTACCGTTCTTGAGACCGTTATGATGGGGAATAAAACCTTGTATGCGATCAAAAAAGAAATGGATGCTTTGTACTTAGATTACAATGATTCAAATGCAGACAGAATAGGCGAGTTGCAAGTGCAATTTGAAGAAATGAATGGTTGGAATGCTGATTCTGATGCTGCATCAATGTTGTCCAATCTTGGGATTACAGAAGACAATCATTATACGTTGATGGGCGATCTTGAGGGTAAAATAAAAGTTCGTGTCCTTTTGGCGCAAGCGCTGTTTGGAAATCCTGATTTACTTATTATGGATGAGCCTACCAATGATCTGGATTTTGAAACCATCGCTTGGTTAGAAAATTTCTTGGCAAATTATGAAAATACAGTAATTGTAGTTTCTCACGATAGACACTTCTTGGATTCAGTTTGTACCCATATTTCAGATATTGATTTCAGTAAAATAAATCATTATTCAGGAAATTATACTTTTTGGTATGAATCAAGCCAATTAGCGGCGAAACAACGTGCACAACAAAATAAGAAAGCGGAAGAAAAGAAACAAGAATTAGAAGAATTTATCCGTCGTTTTAGTGCGAATGTAGCCAAATCAAAACAAGCTACTTCCCGTAAAAAAATGATTTCTAAATTGAATATATCGGAGATTAAACCATCAAGTCGTCGTTACCCAGCGATTATTTTTGATCAAGAGCGTGAAGCTGGAGATCAGATTTTGAATGTACAGGATTTAAGCGCTTCTGTAGATGGAGATTTACTTTTTAAAGGGGTAGATTTGAATATGGCCAAAGGCGATAAAATTGTGCTTTTTTCTAAAGATTCTCGTGCAACTACTGCTTTCTACGAAATTCTAAACGGAAACCAAAAAGCCGATTCAGGTACTTACGATTGGGGAGTTACGACCAACCAAGCCTATTTGCCTGGAGATAACCATTCGTTTTTCGAAAACGATTATTCTCTTGTAGATTGGTTGCGTCAATGGGTAAAAACCGAAGAAGAACGTGACGAAGTAAATATTCGTAGCTTTCTTGGGAAAATGATTTTTTCTGGAGAAGAAGCTTTGAAAACCTGTAACGTTTTGTCCGGTGGAGAAAAAGTACGTTGTATGTTGTCTCGAATGATGATGGAAAGAGCGAATGTTTTAATGCTTGATGAACCAACGAATCACTTGGATTTAGAGTCGATTACGGCTTTTAATAATTCATTAAAAAACTACAAAGGTTCTGTTATTTTTACCACTCATGATCATGAGTTTGCCCAAACGGTTGGTAATAGAGTGATCGAATTGACGCCAAATGGAGCGATTGACCGTTACATGACGTTTGATGATTATCTTGATGATGAAAAAGTGCAAGAATTAAGAGCTAAGATGTATACTGTTTAAAAGTAATACTGTTGAATACTAAAAAAAATCTCCCGTAATTGCGGGAGATTTTTTGTTTAATGGATATTCACTAAAATAATTAAAATTATTCTTATCTACTTTCTGCTGAAAATTTTACTCACAATAAATGCGATGATGGCTAATACTGCAACCACAATAAAAATACCAACACCAACTCCCGCTTTAAATATACCTTCTATAATTGAACAACTTGTAAATGATACTAATACTATTAAAAGCATTACTATTCTGGTTAGTTTTTTTTGCATGATTTCTTGTTTTTTAAATTGTATATTAGAATGTAAAATTACAGAATCAGAACAGTTATTTATTACATAATTTTTATTGTTTTTTGTAAAATTAATTTTAATAAAAATAATATATATTTGGATTTTATTATAAAGTATTGGTATTATCATTTTCTCGCTTTATAATTATAAAATGACAAATCGGAATTCGTATATTTGCAAAACCAAACAATATAATCTACTATGAGCCAAAAAGTATTACTTACTGCAAAAGAAGTTACTGTCATATTACATCGTTTGGCCTGTCAATTAATTGAAAAACACTTAGATTTTTCAGACACTATTTTGGTAGGAATTCAACCAAGAGGCGTTTATTTAGCGGAACGTTTGAAAGAAATATTAGAAAAAGAATACCAAACACCTGAAATTCAATTAGGCTATTTGGATATTACATTTTTCAGAGATGATTTTCGAAGAACTGATAAGCCATTAGAAGCAAATAAAACCAAGATTAATTTTATCGTTGAAAACAAAAAAGTCATTTTCATTGATGATGTTTTATTTACGGGACGAAGCATAAGGTCTGCGTTAACAGCAATTCAATCTTTCGGAAGACCGTCAGAAATAGAACTATTGGTTTTGATAGACAGACGTTTTAGCCGTAATTTACCAATACAACCCGATTATCGCGGAAGACAGGTAGATGCTATAAATAACGAAAAAGTTAAGGTGAGTTGGAAAGAAAATGAAGGTGAAGATGGAGTATATTTAATTACAAGTTAGATTATAATTTGTTTCAAAGTCTAACATTAAAAACTAATAATCGTAAAAAAAATGAAAGAATTAAGCGTAAATCATTTATTAGGAATAAAATACATCAACAAGAATGATATTGACCTAATTTTTGAAACAGCCGATCATTTTAAAGAAGTTATCAATCGACCAATTAAGAAAGTACCTTCCTTACGAGATATTACTATTGCCAATATTTTTTTCGAAAACAGTACCCGAACCAAACTCTCTTTTGAATTAGCACAGAAACGTTTATCGGCTGATGTAATTAGCTTTTCGGCGGCACAATCTTCAGTCAAAAAAGGAGAAACACTTATAGATACCGTTAATAATATACTTTCGATGAAAGTAGATATGGTGGTGATGCGGCATGCTAATCCCGGAGCTGCATATTTTCTATCTAAAAATGTAAAAGCCAGTATTGTAAACGCAGGAGATGGTGCCCACGAGCATCCTACACAAGCCTTATTAGACAGTTATTCAATTAGAGAAAAACTAGGCGAAGTAGCTGGGAAAAAAGTAGTGATTGTTGGCGATGTTTTGCATTCCAGAGTTGCCTTATCGAATATTTATGCGTTACAAATGCAGGGAGCAGAGGTGAAAGTCTGCGGACCTAAAACGCTTATTCCCAGACACATTGAATCCCTTGGTGTAACGGTAGAGCCTGATTTAAGAAAAGCCCTTGAATGGTGTGATGTGGCGAATATGTTACGCGTGCAAAATGAGAGAATGGATGTGAATTATTTCCCGTCAACAAGAGAATACGCTCAACAATATGGAGTCGATAAAACACTTTTGGATTCCCTAAATAAAGAAATTATAATTATGCATCCGGGACCGATCAACCGTGGTGTCGAAATTACCAGTGAGGTGGCTGATTCACATCAATCGGTAATTTTAAACCAAGTCGAAAATGGTGTTGCGATTAGAATGGCTGTTATTTATCTTTTGGCATCAAAAATTCAATAATTTAATATAAAACTTTGTAAATTAGTGATTTATAAACTTGTCTGCTTTGGTAGACTCAGAAATTAGAAAAATGAAAGTAGATCAAAAAGGACACACAATAAGTATTAGAGACACGCAAGGTGATTTTACCTCTTTTTTAATGAAGGTTACGCATCAATATAAAACATTTGAAAAACATAATTTAATTATTGATCTTTTGTTGTACAAAGATTTATCTGCGGGTAACATAAAACTATTTATGCCTTTATCCAAACTACATAAAAAAGCTAAAAAATCATTTGTTATAGTTACATCGGATTTTGATTATAATGCAGTTCCAGACAAATTAATTGTTGTTCCTTCTTTATTAGAAGCCCACGATATTATTGAAATGGAAGAAATTGAAAGAGATTTAGGGTTTTAGTAGTGCCTTATACGGTATAGGTTAAAAGTTATTCGTTTATCACAGAATTCATGACTGATGAATAGTTTTAATAGCGTTATTATGGATTTCTACAAAAATAAAAAAAGAATATTGGCTACCAGATATGTAGTTTTAGTAATGTCATTTTTACTTTTATTGGGTAATTGTTTCAATTCTTATTTTGATAAATCAATAAATTATTTTGGCATTATTTCTAATATTCTTTTAATTATGGCAATGATAATTGCTATTAAACAACAAAAAAAGATAGATGATAAAGTTATTGGTTAAGTATTACACGTTTAACGCATAACTCTTAACTTTTACAAAAAAAATGAAACTAACAATCCTTGGTTGCTATGCAGCAACACCCCGAACTTTTACGAATCCTACTTCCCAGATTTTAGAAATAAAAAATAGACTTTTCCTGATTGATTGCGCAGAAGGAACCCAAGTGCAATTGCGAAAAAATAAAATCCGATTTTCTAAGATAAATCATATCTTCATTTCTCATTTACATGGAGATCATTTTTTTGGATTAATAGGTTTAGTATCTACTTTTACTTTACTGAACAGAACAACTGATTTGCATATTTATGGTCCAAAGGGAATCCAAGAAATCATCAAGTTACAATTGAGATTATCTAATTCTTGGACCAATTATGGTTTGTTTTTTCATGAATTAGAATCCAACGATAGTGAAGTGATTTTTGAAGATGAAAAGGTTTTGGTAAAAACCATTCCTTTAAAACACCGTGTTTATACGAATGGGTTTTTATTCCAAGAAAAAACAGGAGAGCGAAAACTTAATCTGGATGCTGTTCAAAATTATGAAATCGATACCTGTTATTATCAAAAAATAAAAAACGGAAAAGACATTACTTTGGAAGACGGGCGAGTTATTGAAAATGATAAATTAACATTTGATCCAATTCCGGCAAAAAATTATGCTTTTTGCTCTGATACTGCATATAATGAAACGATGATTCCAATTATTGAAAATATTGATGTTTTATACCATGAATCAACTTTCCTGCAATCAGAAGAAAATCTAGCTAAAAAAACATTGCATTCCACGGCAAGAGAAGCGGCTACAATTGCTTTGAAATCTAATGCAAAGCAATTAATTTTAGGACATTATTCAACTCGATATGAGAATATTGAGCTTTTTAAAGAAGAAGCCGAAACTGTTTTTCCAGAAGTGCTCTTGGCCGATGATGGAAAAAGCTTTGAGCTTTAAAAATAGAGGATTAATTTATTTAGAATGTAAATGATACTTAGACTTTTAGATCGTTGGAAATCTGGCAATCGAAAAATCTGGCAATCGAAAAATTAAAATATGAAAGACTTAGGTGATTACAGAAAATCGTACGAAAAGAGTGAATTATTAGAATCAAATATTCCTGAAGATCCAATAAATCTTTTTAACAGATGGTTTCATGAAGTAGAGGATTTTGGTGGCGACAGCGAAGTTAATGCTATGACGGTATCTACAATAGGTTTAGATGGATTCCCAAAGGCCAGAGTTGTTTTGTTGAAAAAATTTAATGAGGAAGGATTTATTTTTTATACCAATTATAATTCAGAAAAGGGTAGGGCTATTGCCGAAAATCCTAAAATATGTCTTTCTTTTTTTTGGCACACTATGGAACGTCAGGTTATTATAAAAGGGATTGCCCATAAAACGACCGAAACCATTTCAGATAATTATTTTGAGTCCAGACCTGACGGAAGTAAATTAGGAGCGATAGTATCAAACCAAAGTGAAGTGGTACCTTCTCGAGAATATTTAGAAGAAAATCTAAAAGAGTTAGAAAAGGATTTTGATGGCATGGTAATTCCAAGACCGAAATATTGGGGAGGATTTTTGGTAACTCCTTTAGAGGTAGAGTTTTGGCAAGGAAGACCCAATAGATTGCATGACAGAATTCGATATAGCAGTCAAGATGATTTTTCTTGGAAAATTGAACGACTATCTCCGTAAAGTAAGAAATAGCTTTGTAAATAGTTAATAATGTGTATTTTAACGGTTTTTTGTGTTGTAGTTAAGTATTATATCATGTAAGTTTGCAGACGACATATTTTAAACTTAAACTACTATTATTTTGAAATTAAATTTTTTTAGAGCACAATTGTTCATTATTGTGCTATTCACAATGAATTCCTGTTCTACTGAAGCTGTTCCTGTAGAACCAACAACAGTTACTTCTCCAACACCGACACCACCAGTTTCAAATGTGGTACCGCCTACAACGGATGCTAGCACATATTCCTATAACGCTATCGAAACAGAAACTTTGAATTTGATAAATGCTTATAGAGTTCGTATTGGGTTAAAAACGTTATTAAAAACAGACTATATATCTAATAAAGCGCAAGAGCATGACAACTATATGATTGTCAATAATGTATTAAATCATGCTGGTTTTGATGCACGTTCCCAAGATATTATGAATGTTTTAAGAGCTAAAAGTGTAGGAGAGAATGTCGCTTTTAATTACAATACAGCTCAGGCTGTTTTTGATGGCTGGTTGGCTAGTTCTGGCCATAAGGCAAATATTGAAGGTGATTTTACTCATTTTGGAATTTCAATACGAGTGGATTCAGCCGGGAAAAAATATTATACAAATATCTTTGCAAGAATATAATTAGATTTTTTTAGAATTTCGATGCTACTTTGCCTAAAGTAAATTACTTGTATTTTTAGAATAGTTATTAAACTTTTAAAATAATTATCTATATAATGAAAAGCTTAGAGAAACAGCTATAAACGACTGTTTCTTTAAGCTTAAAACATTAATTAAAAAGCAATTGCTGTAAATTATCGAAATCTGTTGAGTTGATATTATTTTTATATTCTAGTCAAGAAAATTTCTCTTGGAAAATTGATCAATTATCGCATAGTGTAAGAAAAATACATATTTAATTATTTTTATAGTGTATTTCGTCGATTATTTTTGGTAGTTTAACGATAAAAAATGTATGTTTGAATAAGAAATAAGAACATTTTATTTATTTATTAAAGGAGTTTGCCCCACAATCTACTTTAAACTTAAACTACTATATTATGAAGATACAAATACTTCGTGCATTATTGCTCCTTACTGTGATTTGCACTATGAATTCCTGTTCATCCGATGATTCTGAAACTCAAGCTACAGAAGCTGCTGCACAAAAAGTAGTTAGTTATTCTTATAATTCGATCGAATTAGAAACAATGGATTTAATAAATAAACACAGAATTAGTGTTGGATTAAACCCTTTGGAAAAAATTAATCACATGTCTTACAAATCAGAAGAACATGACAATTACATGATCGCAAATAATGTAGTTAATCATAATGATTTTGTAGCTCGATCTGAAAATATCATTAAAATTTTAGGTGCTAAAACTGTAAGTGAAAATATTGCTTACAACTTCAATACCCCTCAGTCAGTTTTGGACGCTTGGTTAGCAAGTCCTAGTCACAAAGCAAACATCGAAGGTGATCACACTCATTTTGGAATTGCAATAAAAGAGAATCCTACAACTGGTAAAAAGTATTACACAAATATTTTCGCAAAAATATAAGTTGAGTTTGTTTTTAAAACTAAAAGGCTGTCTTCTCCCCAAGAGACAGCCTTTTATATTTATACGTATCAGTAGTTTATAAATGTTTTGAATAATCTTAAGCGATTGTTTATAGAGAAGTCCAATGAAAATCATTTCATTGGACTTCTTTTATTGCGTAAGTTATACCCTTTTGCTTTTGTAATTACTGTAATAAACAACTGTACAGTTTGTCATTTCTGTAAAGGTTACTTAATTCGGTAACGGATTTATCATTTCAATTGGTTTTTTACCCTCAATTCCTTGATGTGGTCTTTCGTTGTTATAATAGTAAAATATTGTAATAATTCTTCTCTTAATTCTTCTTGCGAATCAAAATGCGTATCTCTTAATAAATCATCTTCCAACGTTCTCCAAAAGCGTTCTACCTTTCCGTTTGTTTGTGGTCTGTACGGACGGGTATATCGATGTTTGATGCCTAATTCCATTAACATTCTTTCAAATGGATGTTGATGTTTTACTTTGCTGGTCTTGATTCCAAATTCTGATCCGTTATCAGATAATATTTCTTCAAATTTTATCTGATAGTGATCGCTTAAGATGTTTAAGCATTTTAATGTTGCAAACATCACTGTTAAACTGGTTATATCAGAGACAAGTTCTGCCCAAGCAATTCGACTGTAATCATCAATAACGCATACTAAATAAAGTTTTTTGTTTTCTCCTTTTATTATACTCTTGCTTAAGTAATGGCAATCAATATGACCAAGTTGTCCCATTCTTTCCTTAATTATTTTTTGATGATTCTTTCTGATTTTTGGAGTTAATATATTTATATCATTACGCTTTAATATATTATAAACTCCTGAAAATGATGGTGTGAATTTACCTAATTTGGGTTTTAAAATATTTACGATTTCATATTTATTGTTTCCTTTTTCTCGAAGTTCGATTACCTTCTGTTCTATAAATGGTAATGGTCTTCGAGTTTTATATCTTGGACCTCGCTTTTGAGGCAATAAATCTATTGATTCTCCGCTTTGTTTGAAACGATTATAATACTTTAAAAACTCTTTCTACAAGTGTTATTAGCTTTATAAAAATCCATAGCACCAGAATACAAGGGATGGGTTTTGTTCTTTACCTGTTCATACTCTTTTATTAGAAATCTATATTTCTCTAAATAGTTTCTTTCTAATGTTAAATCTTGGCTGTTGTTTCTCATTGTAACAAAATTTATCAAAGTTAATTTTGTTACCGAATTAAGTAACCTTTACAGAAATGACAAAACAGCTAAATTTTATTCATAAGATGTAGCTTGGTACAAGTAACGGACAGTCATAATACTTTACATTTAAAAGTAAAAAACCTCGAAAGTTTTATTTCCGAGGTTTAGTTTTAAGTTAACTACTTTTTATATTGAAGGTATGTTTATAGTTCAGTAATGAGAAACTCACTACGTCTGTTGAGTTGATGTTCTTCTTCGGTACATTCGACTCCATCGGAGCATTTATTTACGAGTTGATTTTCGCCATAACCTTTACCGATTAATCTGTTTTTGTTAACCCCGTTTTCAACTAACCATTTTATGGTAGATTTAGCTCTTCTATCGGATAATGCTTCGTTATATTTGAAAGTTCCACGACTATCAGTATGGGAACGAATATCGAGCTTCATCGTTGGATATTGATTAAGAAAATCTAGTATTTTTTCTAAATCTAAAGCCGCTTCTACTCTAATATCCGATTTATCAAAATCAAAGTAAATCATTTTTATACCAAAGCATTTCCCTAAATCATCGCCAACGGCTACTTTACATATTTCTTTCTCCAATGCGATTGGTAAATGTGTTTTTCCATCTGTTTTAGCGATAGTTATTTTTTGTTCTTTGGTGTAGTATTCTGGTTTTTCAGCTCTTACATTATAAGTTTTTCCACACTCGACAGCAAAGCTATAATTTCCTTTTTCATCTGAAGTAGTTGTACTGATACTGTTAAATTGACTGTCGTATAAGGTAACTTTTGTATTTGGCAGTAATTCTGCAGTAGCCATATCAGTGATTTCACCATAAAGAAGTTGTTCACAGATAAGCCTTTTGGTTTCCAAAAATTTATAAATATCATCATAGCCTTGACCTCCGTCTCTATTGGAGGTAAAAAATCCTCTTCTAGATTTGGTATCGATTAAATACGCAAAATCATCTTTAGGAGAATTAACGTCAGCCCCTACATTTTGAACCTCACTGAAAGCGCCGTCAGTATTTATTTTAGACATGAAAACATCCAATCCTCCAAGTCCGGGATGTCCATCTGAGGCAAAATAGATTTCATTTTGATCATTTACAAACGGAAAAGTCTCTCTTCCTTCGGTATTGATTGTATTTCCTAAGTTTTCTGGGTTGCCAAAACTGCCATCATCATTTATTTTTACTTTGAACAAATCAGACTGGCCTAATGTTCCCGGCATATCAGATGCAAAATATAATGTTTTTCCATCAGGACTTAAAGCTGGATGTGCCGTGCTGTAATTGTCACTGTCAAAAGGCAGTTCGCTTATATTTGCCCATTTATCATTTTCTAAAGTGGCTTTGTATATTTTTATCAAAGTAATTTTATTTCCATCTTTTCCTTTTTTACCATCCAGATAGTTGTTTCGGGTAAAATACATGGTTTTTCCATCACTCGTAAAAGCAGGAGTAGATTCATGAAACTTTGAATTTACATTTTTGTCAAACTTTTTAGCGGCACTTGGAGTCATGTTATCACCTAAATCAGCCGTGTATAAATTGGTGAAATATTGATTGGTCCATTTGTGTTTTCGCTGTCCAAGACTTCCTGTATCTCTTGCTGAAGCAAATACGATTTTGTTTGAATACAGGGCTGTTCCATAATCGGAATATTTCGAATTAACACCTGCATCTTCCACCTGGTATCGTCCAGAATTAGCTTTTATGGCTTCTAAATAATTGGTATTTTTTTTGAAAAGTTTCCCTCTACTGTCGTTACCTGATTTTTGGTTGAATATTTCCAGCATTTCATTGGCTTTATCATTTTGACCTATGGATCTCAAAGACTGAGCATAACGGTAATAGTATTCAGGCTCTAAATCAGTGGTATCCATGGCAAATAATTCTCCATACCATTTAGCGGCTTTGTCCAATTCGGAGTTAAAGTAATAGGCATTCCCCAATTTTTTAAACATATCAGCTGATTTATATCCTTTTTCAGCAACTCTTTCATATGTTTTTATGGCATCTACATAGGCATAGCTGTCATACTTTTTATCAGCTGTAGCCAATTTTGTTTTTTGTGAATAAATGTTAAAAGAAAAAACACTTACTATTGTTATGTAAAGGAGTATATTGTTTTTCATAATAATTGTTTTTAGAAGAATTTTTGGAGTTGTAATTTTATCGTAGGTTTCGATTTTTTTTCTCTAATATTGCCCCCGATTTTTGTTTTAATTTTTCTAGTATTTCATTGGCTTTGTTATTTTGACCAATAAATATCAAACACTTAGCATATTGATAATAATATTCAGGTTCTAAATCAATGCTTATGGCAAATAATTCACAATACCATTTAGCAGCTTTACCAAAATCCGCATTGAAATAATAGGAGTCCCCGAGTTTTTTAAAAATATCTATTGATTTATATCCTTTTGCAGCAATCCTTTCATAGGTTTTTATGACATCTACATAAGCATATTTATCACTTACTTTATCGGTTACATAAAATTTTGAATTTTGAGCATTCCCTTTAAAAGAAAATACACTTACTATTGTTATACAAAGGAATATGCAGTTTTTCATAATACTTGTTTTAGAAGAATCTTGGGGTTGTGATTTTATTTTTGTTGCTGAATAATTCATATCGTAGGAAAATTTCATGCGAACCGGAATTATAGTTGTCTAAATTAGTAGTTTCAAGATCATATCCGTATCCTATATACAAACCTTCAGTAGCCTGAAAACCGACCATTGCACTCATCGCAGCACTCCATCTGTAAGCAATTCCGACCATAAACTTCTCGTTGAACATAAAATTTCCGGATATATCTACCTGAAGCGGAGCACCTTCAACCATTTTGGTGAGCAAGGCAGGTTTGAATTTTGCAAAATTACTTAAATCAAACACATAACCAGCAATTAGGTAGTAATTAATTTTTTCTTTAAAAATAGCCACTTCATTATCATCATATCGGTTGGTTTCTATAAAATTAGGAACGGAAAAACCGACATAGGCTTTATCAGAATGATAATAAATACCCGCACCGATATTTGGAGTAAACTTATTGTTGAAATTATGCAAACTAGGATCGTCATCAACAGGATTTAATCGGTTGACATTCAGATCGAAAAGATTCGCAGTGGCTTTAACTCCAAATGAAAGTTTGAAAGTCTCAGAAGTAAGAACAGTATATGATAAATCAGCTGAAATCGTATTTTCAGTCGTAGGCCCAATTCTATCATTTATAACCGACACTCCCAAACCTAAATTACTTCCGTTGAGTGGAGTATTCATAGAAACTGCGTTAGTCACAGGAGCTCCATCGAGTCCTACCCATTGGGTACGATGCAAAGCAAATATACTCAAAGCTCCTCTCGATCCTGCATAAGCAGGATTGACATTGATTGTGTTGTACATGTATTGTGAAAATTGTGCGTCTTGTTGCGCATAACTTACAACTCCAGTAAACAGCAAAGCGAATAATAGTATTCTTGTCTTCATTTGGTTTATTGTTTTAAACCTGAGGGTTGTTAGCTCTCAGGAGTTAGATTTGAGTTAAATTTATCTGGTAAGGTATAGATACCCGTCTTTTTTATTGGTCTGAATTATATCGTTTTCATCCAAAGAGTTGTAACTCAAGATATAAAAGTAGGTTCCGGTAGGCAAACCAGAGGACTGACTAATGGTTGTTCTGCCCTCAGAAATGCCTCTAAAAACTTTAGTTACATTATCATAGCCTCTAGTTTCAAAAACCAATACGCCCCAACGGTTATAGATTTCAACCGTATTATCCGGATAACATAATATATCTTCAATATTATCAATAATAAATAGTTCATTTATTCCATCTCCATTAGGAGAGAAAGCGTTATGAACAGTTACAGTTCCACATCCTAAAACAATTTGAGCTTCAACAACTGCCTCATCTGAGGCAGGAGGAGTAGAAGTTCCATTTGGGGTGAGTCCAACTGCGGTAGCGGTATTGGTTACGGAACCATTTACTCTGTCACTTTGAGTTACCGTATAACTTTGATTGAATACCTGAGAACTACCTGAAGCTAAGCTTTGAATAGTAGTATTCAATCCAGTTAATGGATCTGTTACAACGATTTGATGTAATGTGACATTACCCGTATTTTTTACTTGAATAGTGTAATTGATTATATCTCCTATGGAACTATAATAGGGTGTAATAGCCGTTTTAATGACTTCTAAACCTGGATTTTGAGGAAGCGTCGTAACGGTATCGGTGTCATTATCGACCGTTGTACCTGAAATGTCTTTTACATCACCACCATTAGGATTTTGACCAGTTGCCAAAGCGGAGTTGGTTACTTTTCCCATATCGATATCAGTTTGGGTAATTGTATAAACTCCAGTCACGGAGCTAGTAGCCCCAGGCGCTAAAGAAGCAATAGGATTACCAGTTATAGTCAAACCTACTAATGGAATTAATGGACTATCAGTGATAACGATATTGGTTACGGTCGCATTACCAGTATTGGTCACTGCGAAAGTATAATTGATTTTTTCACCCACTTGAGCAAAACCATCATTATTGGTGTCACTAAAGACACCCGTTTTCACTAAAGCAATACCAGGTGTCTGAGTTAGTGGTGTAACCGTAGGTGTATCATTGTCAGCGGTTGTGCCCGAAGTATCTTTTACATCGCCTCCATTAGGATCTTGACCTACAGCCAAAGCGGAGTTGGTCACTTTACCCAAATCGATATCAGTTTGGGTAATTGTATAAACTCCGGTCACTGAACTAGTAGCTCCAGGCGCTAGAGAAGCAATAGGATTACCAGTTATAATCAAATCTTTTAATGTCATCGATGGATCCGTAATAACGATATTGGTTACGGTCACATTACCCGTATTGGTTACTGCAAAAGTATAATTGATTTTTTCACCCACTTGAGCGAAACCATCATTGTTGGTGTCGCTAAAGACACCAGTTTTCACTAAAGCAATTTTAGGATTTTGAGGAAGTGGTGTAACCGTAGGTGTATCGTTGTCAGCGGTTGTACCCGAAGTATCCATTACATCACCACCATTAGGATTTTGACCAGTTGCCAAAGCGGAGTTGGTTACTTTTCCCATATCGATATCAGTTTGAGAAATTGTATAAACTACGGTCACGGAACCAGTAGCCCCAGGCGCTAAAGAAGCAATAGGATTACCAGTTATAATCAAATCTTTTAATGTCATCGATGGATCCGTGATAACGATATTGGTTACGGTCACATTACCAGTATTGGTCACCGCGAAAGTATAATTGATTTTTTCACCAACTTGAGCGAAGCTATCATTATTCATATCATCAAATACTCCTGTTTTTACTAAAGCGATTTTAGGTGTTTGAGTTAACGGAGTGATCGTACAATTAAGACATTGAGGGTCAAGAGGACAAGAGGTACAAGGCGTAGGATCCGTAGAAAGACTCTTTACATTCTCTCCAGTAGGAGGAGTTCCTGTAACCTCAGCCGAGTTATATACAAAACCAGTATCGATATCAGCTTGTATAATGGCATAAGTAGCAATGAACGCAGTACTATTTGAAGCATCAACATCCAATGTTATAGGTCCACCGGTGGTCGTTACATCACCAAATAGGTCAGCAATAGTCACATTAGTTAATGGTACATTACCCTTATTGGTTACCACAAAAGCATAAGTAATAGTATCACCAATATTCGTTATGCCATCTCCATTATTATCTACATAAGTACCATCTTTAGTAACCACAATCGAACACGTGTTTATTGTTAAAGAAACAGCAGTTCTGGTTAAGCTCGAACAAGAAATAGTGTTGTTTACAGCCTGGGCATAATAGGTTACGGTGCCAACAGTATTTAAAGTCGGATCAGCAACAATATTTCCATCCGTTGCAGCATCATACCAAACAATGGATTGACCCTCAGGAACAGTTGCCGTAGCGGTTAAGGTTTGAATAGGTGAAGCTTCACACATTATTTGATTACCTCCAGTAGTCGGAACGATAGGCGCAGGGTTTATTGTTAAAGAAACGGCAGTTCTGGTTAAGCTCGAACAAGAAGTAGTATTGTTTACAGCCTGAGCATAATAGGTTACGGTGTCAACAGCACTTAAAGTTGGATCAGCAACAATATTCCCATCCGTTGCAGCATCGTACCAAACAATGGCATGACCCTCAGGAACTGTTGCCGTAGCGGTTAAAGTTTGAATAGGCGAAGTTTCACATTCCACTTGATAGTTTCCAGTAATTGGAGCGATAGGCGCCGGGTTTATTGTTAAAGAAACGGCAGTTCTGGTTAAGCTCGGACAAGAAGTAGTATTGTTTGAAGCCTGAGCATAATAAGTAACCGTTCCAACAGCACTTAAAGTCGGATCAGCAATAATATTCCCACCTATTGGAGCATCGTACCAAACAATGGATTGACCCTCAGGAACAGTTGCCGTAGCGGTTAATGTTTGAATAGGCGAAGTTTCACATTCCACTTGATCGTTTCCAGTAATTGGAGCTATAGGCGCCGGGTTTATGGTTAAAGAAACGGCAGTTCTGGTTAAGCTCGGACAAGAAGTAGTGTTGTTTACAGCCTGAGCATAATAAGTAACCGTTCCAAGAGCACTTAAAGTCGGAGTAACAACAATATTTCCACCCGTTGCAGCATCGTACCAAACAATGGATTGACCAGCCGGGACGGTTGCCATAGCGGTTAAGGTTTGAATAGGTGAAGCCTGACACACCGTTTGATTACTGCCAGTAATTGGAGCGATAGGCACCGGGTTTATTGTTAAAGTAATGGCAGTTCTGGTTAAGCTTGAACAAGAATTAGTATTGTTTGAAGCCTGAGCATAATAAGTAACCGTTCCAACAGCACTTAAAGTTGGTTCAGCAATGATATTCCCACCTGTTGGAGCATCGTACCAAACAATGGAATGACCAGCCGGGACGGTTGCCATAGCGGTTAAGGTTTGAATAGGTGAAGTTTCACATTCCACTTGATCGTTTCCAGTAATTGGAGCTATAGGCGCCGGGTTTATGGTTAAAGAAACGGCAGTTCTGGTTAAGCTCGGACAAGAAGTAGTGTTGTTTACAGCCTGAGCATAATAAGTAACCGTTCCAACGGCACTTAAAGTTGGCACAGCAACAATATTTCCACCTGTTACAGCATCGTACCAAACAATGGATTGACCAGCCGGGACAGTTGCCGTAGCGGTTAAGGTTTGAATAGGTGAAGCCTGACAAACTGTTTGATTACCACCGGTAATTGGAGCGATAGGCGCAGGGGTTATGGTTAAAGAAACGGAAGTTCTAGTTAAGCTCGAACAAGAAGTCGTATTGTTTACAGCCTGAGCATAATAAGTAACCGTTCCAACCGTATTTAAAGTTGGATCAGCAACAATATTTCCACCCGTTGGAGCATCGTACCAAACAATGGATTGACCAGCTGGGACAGTCGCCATAGCGGTTAAATTTTGGATAGGTGAAGCCTGACACACCGTTTGATTACCACCGGTAATTGGAGCGATAGGCGCCGGGTTTATGGTTAAAGAAACGGCAGTTCTGGTTAAGCTCGAGCAAGAAGTAGTATTGTTTGATGCCTGAGCATAATAAGTAACCGTTCCAACGGCACTTAAAGTTGGAGTAACAACAATATTTCCACCCGTTGCTGCATCATACCAAACAATGGATTGACCAGCCGGGACGGTTGCCATAGCGGTTAATGTTTGAATAGGTGAAGCCTGACACACCGTTTGATTACTGCCAGTAATTGGAGCGATAGGCGTCGGGTTTATTGTTAAAGAAACGGCAGTTCTAGTTAAGCTCGAACAAGAAGTCGTATTGTTTACAGCCTGAGCATAATAAGTAACCGTTCCAACCGTATTTAAAGTTGGATCAGCAACAATATTCCCACCCGTTGCAGCATCGTACCAAACAATGGATTGACCAGCCGGGACGGTTGCCATAGCGGTTAAATTTTGGATAGGTGAAGCCTGACACACCGTTTGATTACCACCGGTAATTGGAGCGATAGGCGCCGAGTTTATTGTTAAAGAAACGGTAGTTCTGGTTAAGCTCGAGCAAGAAGTAGTATTGTTTGATGCCTGAGCATAATAAGTAACCGTTCCAACGGCACTTAAAGTTGGCGCAGCAACAATATTTCCACCTGTTACAGCATCGTACCAAACAATGGATTGACCAGCTGGGACAGTCGCCGTAGCGGTTAACGTTTGAATAGGTGAAGTTTCACATTCCACTTGATCGTTTCCAGTAATTGGAGCGGTAGGCGCCGGGTTTATTGTTAAAGTTACGGCAGTTCTGGTTAAACTCGGACAAGTGGAAGTGTTGTTCACAGCCTGAGCATAATAGGTTACCGTTCCAACCGTATTTAAAGTTGGAGCAGCAACAATATTTCCACCCGTTGGAGCATCGTACCAAACAATGGAATGACCAGCTGGGACAGTCGCCGTAGCGGTTAATGTTTGAATAGGTGAAGCCTGACACACTGTTTGATTACCACCGGTAGTTGGAGCGATAGGCGCTGGGTTTATTGTTAAAGTAACGGCAGTTCTGGTTAAGCTCGGACAAGAAGAAGAAGTATTGTCTATAGCCTGAGCATAATAAGTAACCGTTCCAACTGTGTTTAAAGTTGGTGCAGCAACAATATTTCCTCCCGTTGTAGCATCATACCAAACAATGGATTGCCCAGCCGGGACAGTTGCCGTAGCGGTTAACGTTTGAATAGGTGAAGCCTGACATACTGTTTGATTACCACCGGTAATTGGTGCGGCAGTTACAGGCGTAACAGTCAAAACCACATCATCAGTAACTGAACAACCTTTTTGAGTAATAACTGTTAGACGTATTGTGGCTGATGAACTGGTGACATGTGCAATTGCGGTTGTTAATGAATTTGGATTAGTGATTGTTGCACTACCTGAAACTACACTCCATGTCGTAGACACGATTGCATCACCTGGGCTTGGGGTTGTAATTCCATTAAGAGGGAAGTCTGTAGATGCCCCTGCTGAGCACTTGGTTTGATCTAATCCTGCATCAGTAACTCCTAGTTTTAGGATGACCTGCAATGGAGTTATAAAGTCAGCGATACCTGCTGAAGAAGATGCAGATACTTTAGTCTTGATAAAAATTGTTTTGATACCCAGTGATGTGCAGGGATCAATCGCACCCAACAGGGCGGTTAAATCAATTGCAGCTTCTGCAAATGTATTTTTGACATAGGTTGAATTTCCAAATGCGCCAAAAGGTACAGGAGTGCCGTCTGCTGTGTTTACACTGGCGTAAACTGAACCTAGGGGAGTAGATGATGTTCTGTCAATATAATCATAACCGCCAGGTACGCTTTCCCATCGACTGATAAAGAAACCAGAGGTTGATCCCCCATTTGTTAACAAAAGGGTTAGGATAAAATCATTGACTGTTCGACCACCATCCGGGCCACTTGAACTAAAGCCACCACTGGTGGGACCTCCAGTAATATTCAAAGTGTTTTGCAAAAATTCAAAATCAATGTATGCAGTACCATTATTGCTTAAGCGATCGGCCGCAACAATCACCCATTGATGCCCATTTGCATCCTTGGAAAAATGCATCAATCCGTTATTCATATCTGTTTTATCGCTTGTGGTATTTGTGACCCATGTCTCCATGTTTGGGTTATCGTTAACCTTTAGACCACCCGAAAAGTTATTTTCAGCTTCATTAAACTTGTCTGTCAAATGAAATGTAGTTCCAGAAACCAAAGGAATGCCTGCATTATCAAGTACAAAGCCTCCGGACCCGGTTGGTCCTGCAACCCAGTCACCCTCACCTAGTATTGGTGTGTTTGCCTGAAGGTTACCATCAATACTGAATCCTCCTGTTGGCGGATTAACAGGCGCAACTCCAGGACCATAAGAATCTGTAAAAAAAGTCTGGGCGCTATAACCAGAGGTAAGTCCTGTTGCGGTAAGTGTAAATGATTGCCCAACGTCGTGAAGCTGAATTATATATTCATTATTATATATATTCCCAGCGCCATCAGCAGTGGCGTATAGATATTCCTCTGGATGAATCAAAGGTGTTTCAATAAGTGTAAGTTTTACGGTTTCACCAGGTTGCCAATTGGTCCCTGTAATAATTACAGTTTGGCCTGGTGAGTAATCTAATTTATCGGTTGTTACCGTTGATTGGGCGAGTGTTACCGTTGGAAAACTCAAGAAACTTACTAAAAAAAGCGCAAATAATTTTGTCGAATAAGTAAAAATTGATTTCATATTGATTTGTTTTAAATCGTTAGAAAGTGAGACGGTTGTAAATAGCAAAATTCACAAGAGTAGTTGTAGGAGTTGAAGGTCGAATTGCTTTTACAAGATTTTCAACGTTCAAAGGAATGAAATCAATACTTCCGGAAGGTTTTTTCAGGAAGCTGATTAATAGATCAAAAGGCATGATTTTTTTGGATTGCAACAGTATAGTTTGAACTAAGTCAGTCCAAGGCTTTGGGGCATCAAATGGAGAATATTTATTACTAACCAACATGAAGAAGGTCAGTAAAAGGAAGGTAATTTCTGTTTTCATACAATCAAGTTTTAATTTATTATTTATAGATTGATTTTGTGGTATTAATTTTTATGTTTAATTATAATGTTTAGAAATAGGTAATACTGTAGATTATAAAGGGCGGTTTCTATTTTAAAATTTGAATAAAACCAAGAAGAATCACCTTTTTGTCGATTTTTAGTAACACATTTTGAATTAATTACAAGTTTATTCTTTTAAAATAAAGTTTAAAAATTTAGGTGTAGCCCTAAATTTTTTCAGGGACGAAAGCTTTCTTTTTTGGGGTGAAAGAATCTTTTCCTCGTATGGTAATTATCTGTTTTTGTTCTTAAACTATTTAAAATGAAGTTTAATCTGTAAAATCTTAATTCACACTTTTTTGAATCAATAATAAATCTATTATTTCAAAATTTAAAATCTAAAATTTAGGTGTAGCACTAAATTTTTTCAAGAATTAAAGCTTTCTTTTTTGGGGTTAAAGAATCTTTTTCTTGTATGGCAATTGTCAGTTTTTTAAACTATTTAAAATGAAGTTTAATCTGTATAATTTTAATTAACACTTTTTCGAATCAGTTGCAAATTTATATTCCAAAATTAGAGTCTTAAAATTTAGCTGTGTTTCTAAATTTTTTCAGGGAAGAAAGTTTTTTTTTGGGGTTAAAAAATCTTTTCCTCGTAAAATAATTATCTGTTTTTAAAAATATTTAACAGGCTATTTATATATACAATCAAAGTTACAAAGAATTAGTACTATTGATTTATTTTTTCTACCAGTGACCTAAATACTCGTTGAAATGTAATTTTTTATATTAAAATTTTAACATTTGTTACGTTTTAAGTAAGTTGTGCCCTAGTAATTTAAAATTTGTTTTAAAGAAAAGTTAAGAGAAAGAAGAATTACTATTAAAAAGGAGTTAATAAAAATAGAAAAAAATTATAGATGTGATTTTTTATTTTTTTAGAATAGTAGATAAAAAATAAATACTTCTGGGTGTGAACTTTCAATTCATTTAAACTTTCAATTACTTTCTTAAATACTTTATATTTAAAAGTAAAAAACCTCGAAAGTTTTATTTCCGAGGTTTAGTTTTAAGTTAACTACTTTTTATATTGAAAATATATTTATAGTTCAGTAATGAGAAACTCGCTACGTCTATTTAGTTGATGTTCTTCTTCAGTACATTCGACTCCATCGGAGCATTTGTTTACGAGTTGATTTTCGCCATAACCTTTACCGATTAATCTGTTTTTGTTAACCCCTTTTTTAACTAACCATTTTATGGTAGATTTAGCTCTTCTATCTGATAATGCTTCGTTGTATTTGAAAGTTCCACGACTATCAGTGTGGGAACGAATATCGAGCTTCATCGTTGGATATTGATTAAGAACATCTAATATTTTTTCTAAATCTAAAGCCGCTTCTACTCTAATATCCGATTTGTCAAAATCAAAGTAAATCATTTTTATGCCAAAGCATTTCCCTAAATCATCGCCAACAGCTACTTTACATATTTCTTTTTCCAATGCGATTGGTAAATATGTTTTTCCATCTGTTTTAGCGATAGTTATTTTTTGTTCTTTGGTGTAGTATTCCGGTTTTTCAGCTCTTACATTATAAGTTTTTCCACACTCAACAGCAAAGCTATAATTTCCTTTTTCATCTGAAGTAGTTGTACTGATACTGTTAAATTGACTGTCGTATAAGGTAACTTTTGTATTTGGCAGTAACTCTGCAGTAGCTATATCAGTGATTTCACCATAAAGAAGTTGTTCGCAAATAAGTCTTTTGGTTTCCAAAAATTTATAAATATCATCATAGCCCTGACCTCCGTCTCTATTGGAGGTAAAAAATCCTCTTCTAGATTTGGTATCGATTAAATACGCAAAATCATCTTTAGGAGAATTAACGTCAGCCCCTACATTTTGAACCTCACTGAAAGCGCCGTCAGTATTTATTTTAGACATGAAAATATCCAATCCTCCAAGTCCGGGATGTCCATCTGAGGCAAAATAGATTTCATTTTGATCATTTACAAACGGAAAAGTCTCTCTTCCTTCGGTATTGATTGTATTTCCTAAATTTTCTGGGTTGCCAAAACTGCCATCATCATTTATTTTTACTTTGAACAAATCAGACTGGCCTAATGTTCCCGGCATATCAGATGCAAAATATAATGTTTTTCCATCAGGACTTAAAGCTGGATGTGCCGTGCTGTAATTGTCACTGTCAAAAGGCAGTTCGGTTATATTTGCCCATTTATCATTTTCTAAAGTGGCTTTGTATATTTTTATTAAAGTAATTTTATTTCCATCTTTTCCTTTTTTACCATCCAGATAGTTGTTTCGGGTAAAATACATGGTTTTTCCATCACTCGTAAAAGCAGGAGTAGATTCATGAAACTTTGAATTTACATTTTTGTCAAACTTTTTAGCGGCACTTGGAGTCATGTTATCACCTAAATCAGCCGTGTATAAATTGGTGAAATATTGATTGGTCCATTTGTGTTTTCTCTGTCCAAGACTTCCTGTATCTCTTGCTGAAGTAAATACGATTTTGTTTGAATACAGGGCTGTTCCATAATCGGAATATTTCGAATTAACACCCGCATCTTCCACCTGGTATCGTCCAGAATTAGCTTTTATGGCTTCTAAATAATTGGTATTTTTTTTGAAAAGTTTCCCTCTGCTGTCGTTACCTGATTTTTGATTGAATATTTCCAGCATTTCATTGGCTTTATCATTTTGACCTATGGATCTCAAAGACTGAGCATAACGGTAATAATATTCAGGCTCTAAATCAGTGGTATCCATGGCAAATAATTCCCCATACCATTTAGCGGCTTTGTCCAATTCCGAGTTAAAGTAATAGGCATTCCCCAATTTTTTAAACATATCAGCTGATTTATACCCTTTTTCAGCAACTCTTTCATATGTTTTTATGGCATCTACATAGGCATAGCTGTCATACTTTTTATCAGCTGTAGCCAATTTTGTTTTTTGTGAATAAATGTTAAAAGAAAAAACACTTACTATTGTTATGTAAAGGAGTATATTGTTTTTCATGATAATTGTTTTTAGAAGAATCTTGGGGTTGTAATTTTATCATTATTTTTAAATATTTCATAGCGCAAGAATATTTCATGGGAGCCGGAATTATAGTTGTTTAATCTAGTAGTTTCAAGGTCATATCCGTACCCTATATACAAACCTTCAGTAGCTTGAAAACCAACCATTGCACTCATCGCAGCACTCCATCTATAAGCAATTCCTACCATAAACTTATCATTGAACATAAAATTACCTGATAAATCTGCTTGAATAGGAGCACCTTCAACCATTTTAGTTAATAGGGCTGGCTTAAATTTTATGGTACTATTTATATCAAATACATATCCGGCAATCAAATAATAGTTTATTTTTTCTTTGAATATAGCCACTTCATTATCATCATAGCGATTTGATTCGATGAAATTAGGAACGGAAAAACCGACATAGGCTTTATCAGAATGATAATAAATACCCGCACCAATATTTGCAGTAAATTTATTGTTGAAACCATGTAGACTAGGGTCGTCGTCAACAGGATTTAATCGGTTCACATTCAAATCGAAAAGATTCGCAGTGGCTTTAACTCCAAATGAAAGTTTGAAAGTCTCAGAGGTAGGAACAGTATAGGATAAATCAGCTGAAATCGTATTTTCAGTCGTAGGACCAATTTTATCATTTATGATTGACACCCCTAAACCTAAATTGCTTCCGCTGAATGGAGTATTCACAGATACAGCGTTAGTCACTGGAGCCCCATCGAGTCCTACCCATTGTGTACGATGTAAAGCAAAAATACTTAAGGCACCTCTAGATCCTGCGTAAGCTGGATTAATATTAATTGTGTTGTACATATATTGAGTAAATTGAGCATCTTGTTGCGCAAAACTTACAATGGCTGTAAACATCAAAACGAAAGAAAATAATTTTGTTTTCATAGTAGATATTTATTATTTTAAATTATCTATCGAACTCATTTATAAGAATCCGGCAGGTCAGTTGATAAATTTGATTACTGTTTATCATTCAAGAAATAGGGCTATTCATATTATCTTTATTAAACCTGAGGACAAAAAAGCCCTCAGGTATTTTATTTAATTATTTAGTAAGGTATAAATACCCGTCTTTTTTATTAGTTATGATCTTTCCATCATTATCAACAGAAGTATAATTCAAGATGTAAAAGTAAGTTCCAGTTGGTAAACCAGAAGATTGACTAATAGTTGATCTGCCTTCAGATACTCCTTTAAATGCTTTACTGTTATTATTATAACCACTAGTTTCAAAGACTAATACACCCCAGCGATTATAAATTTCGACAGTGTTATCCGGATAACATACTGTATCGTCAATATTATCAATTACAAATACCTCATTAATTCCATCACCATTTGGCGAGAAGGCATTATGAACTAATATCGTTCCACAAGCCAATACAACACCACCACAATCATCTTTAACAGTCATTACGATTCTTATAGTTCTAGGGCAAGTTGGATCATTGATTTTATATTCAAAAATATAATCTTTAACTGAAAGACCAGAAGCATTAAGAATACTTCCTTGTAAACCACCAGAATTATTTACATCTGTCCAAGTTCCGTTTGTAGGAGTACCCA
The DNA here is from genome assembly GCF_048286775.1 of Flavobacterium glycogeni. Lineage (NCBI taxonomy): Bacteria > Pseudomonadati > Bacteroidota > Flavobacteriia > Flavobacteriales > Flavobacteriaceae > Flavobacterium > Flavobacterium glycogeni. The sequence continues at coordinate 1,474 of NZ_JBLVPV010000008.1, read as the reverse complement.
CAGGTAATAGATCGGTAAAGTTGGTAGTTGTTGCATCGCCATTATTACAAATTGAACTGGCAATTGTAGTAATGCTATTTGTGATTGTAACGTTAATGATTTGAGTAAATTCAGATTTATTTTCACAAGCATCAGTTACAGACCATTTTCTAACAATTGAATAGGAATTTTCGGTTCTATTAATAATTGTCTCAGTGAATACTGCTGGAGATACTGCAGAGCAATTGTCTACAAATACCAGTTCAGGTCTTACAGGAATAACATTACAGCTAACATCTATAGTTGAACTAAATTGAGTTGTCGTTGTAGGACCAGCTGTATCTTCAACAGTCACAGTTTGTGTATGAGTTGTAGTAAGGCCGCAAGCATCTTTCGCTATCCAAGTACGATTTAGTGTGTAAGCACCAGCACATAATCCAGGAGTTGTTGTTTGTTCGAAAGTCACCACAGCATCACCACAATTATCAGTAGCCGTTAGAGTAGCAGCAGTAGGAATATCAGAACATTGTACCGATACATTTGCAGGCAATGCTTCTACAAATACAGGAGCCGTTGTATCTTCAACAGTCACAGTTTGTGTGTGAGTTGTAGTAAGGCCGCAAGCATCTTTCGCTGTCCAAGTGCGATTTAGAGTGTAAGCACCAGCACATAATCCAGGAGTGGTTGTTTGTTCGAAAGTCACCACAGCATCACCACAATTATCAGTAGCCGTTAGAGTAGCAGCAGTAGGAATATCAGAACATTGTACCGATACATTTGCAGGTAAAGCTTCTACAAATACAGGAGCCGTTGTATCTTCAACAGTCACAGTTTGTATATGAGTTGTAGTAAGGCCACAAGCATCTTTCGCTGTCCAAGTACGATTTAGTGTGTAAGCACCAGCACATAATCCAGGAGTGGTTGTTTGTTCGAAAATCACCACAGCATCACCACAATTATCAGTAGCCGTTAGAGTAGCAGCAGTAGGAATATCAGAACATTGTACCGATACATTTGCAGGCAATGCTTCTACAAATACAGGAGCCGTTGTATCTTCAACAGTCACAGTTTGTATATGAGTTGTAGTAAGGCCGCAAGCATCTTTCGCTATCCAAGTACGATTTAGTGTGTAAGCACCAGCACATAATCCAGGAGTTGTTGTTTGTTCGAAAGTCACCACAGCATCACCACAATTATCAGTAGCCGTTAGAGTAGCAGCAGTAGGAATATCAGAACATTGTACCGATACATTTGCAGGCAAAGCTTCTACAAATACAGGAGCCGTTGTATCTTGAACAGTCACAGTTTGTGTATGAGTTTTAGTAAGGCCGCAAGCATCTTTCGCTATCCAAGTACGATTTAGTATGTAAGCACCAGCACATAATCCAGGAGTTGTTGTTTGTTCGAAAGTCACCACAGCATCACCACAATTATCAGTAGCCGTTAGAGTAGCAGCAGTAGGAATATCAGAACATTGTACCGATACATTTGCAGG